>NZ_LFRG01000049.1:0-25156 GCF_001573875.1 Clostridium sp. ATCC 25772 | reverse complement strand
AGTTAATAGTTAATAGTTAACAGTTATGGTTATTACTACTCACTTCGTTCCTAGTAATTCTCAACGTATCTTTTTATAAATTTGCAAAGCAAATTATATTGATAGATTTTTTAAAAAATATACCACTTTTTAATATAAAGTGGTATGTTTGTATAATTTAAATTAAAATACTGTTACTAAATTATTAAATATATTTTTATTTTCTTTTATCTTTTTATCATTTCCAAGGATTGTATAAAAATCTTTGGATACTACTGCTTTAACAAGGTCTGCATGTTTTCTCATATCTTCTTCAGTAGCATTTAAAATTTCTTCTCTTTCCTTTCTTAAATCCTCTAAAGTTATATGTCTTATATACATACTCACAGCTTTTTCACCTTTCATAGATGGTGTTAACGGCGAATCCAGTTCGCTTATTGTTCCTATTATATATTTTGTCATCTCTCTTTCTGAAGTAGAGAAAGATTCAATATATTTAACTATTTCATCGTAAGCTTTTAATGTTTCAGCTAAGTTTGGATCTCTATAAGATACAAACACCATATTTCCGCTTCTTACAAGACTTGTCATGGCACCATAAGCTCCACCTTGAACCCTTATTTTATTCCATAAATAATCTAATTTCATTATAGTCTTTAAAACTAATAATTTTCCACTATATTCGTATCCTAAATCTTTAAAGTTATATCCTTTAGCAACATATTGTACATTAGAAGGTGTTAATAGTCCCTCATTTTTTTGTTCAACTTTAAAATCATACACTTGTTTTTCATATTTATTATTATTTATATTATCAGTTAATATGCTAATATTAGCTTTAAGTTTTTCAAGTTCTTCTTTTTCTCCTGTTATAGAAACCATTAAGTTTTCTTTATTAAATACTTTATTTTTTATATCTTCTAATTTTGCTACAACATTATTTATTTCACTATCAAAGTTTTCTTCTAAGTGTTGTATAAATTTATAGAATTCTAGTCCTGAAACATTTTCTATATATTTTGATGCTGGAGAATAATAAGAATTAAGTCTTAATGCTGCTACTTGATGTCCTCTTTCAATTATAGACATTTCAATTCTTGATTTTAATTGTTGAACAACTTCTTTTATTCTTTTTATATTTTTAAAATTAGTGTAGTTATACATCTCTGATAACAATTCTAATTGATTTGGAACTTTATCTAAAATAGCTTTAGAATAGCCTACAACATATGGGTAATATTTATTTGCATCTAAACTATCACCAAAAACTTCACTTCTAAAATATATTCCACCAGTGTTTATAAGAACTTCATTAGATAAATCTACATAACTCTTCTTATCTGTATCTAACTTTCCTATAAGTGATGTTAGTAAGCTTAGATAACAGATATCTTCCTTTAGCACTGAAGTAGAGTCAAAGAAAACATTAATATATGCTATTTTGCTTGTAAATGTCTCATGCCATAAGATTTTTATATCTTTTTCACATTCTTCTTTTACAGATAGATCTTCTACATTTTTATCTATATCATCTAATGATAAAAGAGGAATTGTCTCTAATGCTTCTTTAGAATCTGGTGTATTTTGACGTAATATTAAAGTTTTTGTTTCTTCTATAATTTCTTCAAGTTGTTCATTACTTAAACTTTCTTTATAAGCTTTTAATTTTTCTTTTACTTTTTTATCTCTTTCTTCTGCTAAACCTTTTTTAGGTTTTAATACTAAAAGAGATGTATGGTTATTGTTTAATAAATATTTTTCTATTAGACTTTCAAAATAATTAGTTGATAATCCTTCTTTCATTTTTTCTATCATTCCATCATACTGTAAATGTATTAATGGATCTTTTCCATATAACCAACTATCCATAAGACTTATATAATAGAATAATCCCTTAGGAAATCCTTGAAAATCTGCTTCTCTTAATCTAAATTCCGTAATATTTATGCAAGCCTCTATAAGCTTTTTATCTATTCCATTTTTAACTAAATTTCTTAATGTTTCATCTACAACTTTTTCAAACTCCTCTTTTTTACCTTCCTCAGAGTTTTTAACTATTATACTAAACACTGGTTGAAGTATACTAGTGTCTAAACTACCATAAACATCTTTTCCTATATTATTGTCTATTAACGCTTTTTTAAGTGGTGCACCTTGAGTTTCTAAAAGTAAATATTCAAGCGTATCTAATGCTAAATGTACTTCTTCATCATAACCTTTCCCTGTAACAAAATTTAAGGCCATAAATGTTTTTTCTTTTTCACTATCTTCCTCTGATATTGGATACTCATCTACCACATATTTTCTATCCCCTAAAGGCTTTTGCTGTTTTATTTCTGAATCTATTTGTTTATATTCAAAATTAGATAAATATTCCTTGTCTATAAAGTTTAAATACTTATCTATATCTAAATCTCCATATAAAAATATATAACTATTAGATGGATGATAATATCTTGAGTGGAAATTCAAAAATCCCTCTTGTGTTAAATCTGGTATAAATTCTGGATCTCCGCCAGATTCTACTCCATAAGTTGTATCTTCAAATAAAGTTTCTTGTATTTTTCTCATTAAAACGCCATCTGGAGATGAAAATGCACCTTTCATTTCATTATAAACTACACCCTTATAATTTAAATCATCTTCCTTATTTTCAAGTTCATAATGCCAACCTTCTTGCATTAATATTTCAGGATTTGCATATATATTAGGATAAAAAACTGCATCTAAATATACATCCATTAGATTCATAAAATCCTTCTCATTTTTACTTGCAAGAGGATATATTGTCTTATCTGCAAAGGTCATTGCATTTAAAAATGTATTCAATGATCCTTTTATCAACTCTACAAAAGGCTCTTTTGTAGGGAATTTTCTAGAACCACATAAAACGCTATGTTCAATTATATGGGCCACCCCTGTATTATCTTCTGGTGGAGTTCTAAATCCTATTGTAAATACCCTATTGGTATCATCATTACCTAAATATAATAATTTAGCCTTAGTCTTTTCATGCTCGAATACTTTTGCTAAAGAATTAATTTCTTTAACTTCTACTTCTTTTAAAAGCTTGAATCCATTATTCATTAAAATTCCTCCTAATTTATCTTTATCCTTTAGCCATAATTAATATTTAAAAATAACTTTTAATATGCTAATATAATAAAAAATCATATTAAAATTATCATTATTTTAACTATAGGTCTATTTTGATATAAGTACGCTTATTTGTATGTTTTGCTTTACTAAAAATTAATATTCATTAAAATAATTATACTATAAAAAAAAAGATTGATTCCATAATTTAACTACAAATCAATCTTATCATACTATAGTTGTATTCATTTAAAATAAAACTACAATCTTGGTATCATTATCTTTCCTACCATAGATAAAATATTAGCATCTTCTATTCCAAATTCCTTTGTACCAGAATATGCACAAAGATATAAAATACCTATTACTATACCCTTTTGAATTATAGGTGTCATAATTACAGACTTAAAATCTGTACCAAGAGAATTTTCTTCAAGTTTACTTAAATCTTCGATTTCTATTGTAGTATTTGTCTTTTTTTCTTTAATAACATCTAAAATTAAATCTTTATCATATTTTTTTAGTGTAAACCAAGTAGCTTCTCCTGGTTTTCTTGTATATATATGCTCAACATCAGTACCATTTATAATAAATAATGATGCACTTTTACATTCTATCATTTTCATGATACTACCAAGACAAAGATATATTATTTCATCTTTATTTTTGTTTTCTCCAACTATTTCTATTATATCAAGCATAGTAGACGCAATTCTAATATCTTTGTTTATATTTCCAGATACTATTCCAGTTATTTTATTAGTAGAATTTAAGTTTCCCCTATAGCTCTCATCCCATATAACAGATTTATTTCGCCCTGTATTCTTTGCTGCATATAAGGCTTGATCTGCTTTTTCAATTAAATCTTCATATTGAGTTGCATGCTCTGGATAATTAGCTATTCCAATACTTATAGTCACATCACGTCTTCCACTAAGCAAGTCTCTTTCTTTTACGCTAGTTCTAATTCTTTCTGAAATACCAAAGGCTTCTTCACTACTTGTCTCAGGTAAAACAATTATGAACTCTTCACCACCATATCGACCACATATATCACTTTCTCTTATATTTAACATAGCTGTTTTACATATCTCTTTTAATATGTTGTCACCGGTTCTATGTCCAAAATCATCATTAACTCCTTTAAAGAAATCCACATCAAACATAAGTATAGAAAAATTTGAACTACATTCACTACAAGAATCTAATTGCATTGTGATTGCTTTTTCTAAATATTTTCTTGTCATGCTTCCTGTAACTTTGTCTAAAGAAGAATTTATTTCCGATAAATATTTTTCTATTAAAACCCCTAATACTTTAGATAAATTTAAACATGTTTCTAAAGATTCATTATTTATTTTATTTAGTATTTGATCTGACTCTAAATATATATATCCTTTTATATTGTCTACATAGTGCATAATACATTTTCTATTACTATTTTCTAAATTACTATCCATGATTATAGGAACACACATAATCCCTTTGATTTGGGATGTAGATACCTTACAGTTATCTAAATCTAAATACTCCATATAATTTTCATTTAAAATAAATTCTTTTTTAGTATCTCTCACTGTGTTTATTATATTTGAATCTTTCGGCAATTTTGTGACATTTGATGTACTTTCAAGTATATTAAATCCATTTTCATCTTCTATAATAACCATAGCCTTATTAGATATAGTTATATAACTTAAGTATTTTAGAATTAACTTTATATTATTCATACTATCTGATGTAAAGTTTTTAAATAACTCACTAGTACTTCTTATATTTAAATTGTATAAATTAGCATTAACGTCTTTTAAAGACATAGATAATAATTCCCCTCTTATTATCTCTTCATTTAATATTTCTTTAAATAAGTTTTCCATATCTTGATTATTATTTAGTTGCAAACTATATTCATTTAAGTTTGATTCCTGTTTTCCTTTTTTGTAATAATCTAATAATGCTCTAAATTTTATAAAAGCTGTTTCCATTTTGTTGCTGTTTAAAAAACCTAACCTTAAATTTTTAGGCATTTGAAGAATTAAATCTATAATTGATCCACAAGCCTCAAAATAATATATAATAGCATAGTTATGCTCACCATTTTCTAAGAACTTATCTCCTATGCAAATTAATAATATCCACAAAAGAAAATTTTCTTCCTGCTCCTTAAAATCATTTAATATATAATTTAAGCTTTCTATATTAGGTTTTTCTAAGAGTATATGATTTAAAAATCTTAAGGTACTTTTATTTCTTTTAAAATCTATTTCTACTTCATATTCATTAACTAATCGTAAAACTAATTTTGCCTTTTCATTTTCTCTTTTTAAATAAAAATTTATCACAGAATTTAATATAATTAATATTATATTGTCTTTATTAACTATATCTTCTATCATTTCTTCTAATACAATTAGGTACTTATTTATATCTTTTTCTGCTTCTTCTTCCAATTCATACACTATTTCGCATACCTTAGCTAATTTTGTTAAAGATACACCTGTATTTTTCGACGATTTTTTTGCAATATTCAGAAAATTTTTAGCCTTCTCTTTTTCACCACATAAGCAATGCAAATTGTAAGCTAATATATAAAATTGACCCTTATCCCTATTATCAACATCTGGTCCATCAGCATAGTTTTTTACTAAAGAATAGTACCTATAAGCTTCGCTATATTTACCAAATTTATAAAATATACTTCCTAAATACATATAGCAATAATGTTCAAATCTTTTTTGTTTTTCCGCTTCTTTTAATTCTTTTCTACGCAATTTTTCTATGGCTTTCATGAATGTATCATAAGCTTCTTCATATTCATCTAAACTATATTGAACAAAACCTATGTTTACAAGTCCAAGAACTCCATAACTTTCAATGTTATTATCTACCTCAATTTTATAAACCATTTCATAATATTCCATGGCTTTATCCATTTCTTCATAAAAATCGCTGTATATAAGTCCTATATTATTCATAATTCTTACTTTTGCTAGAGGATATTTATCTGTACAAAGTTCTAAATTTTCAATTAATATAGGTAATGCTTCCTGTGGTTTATTTTTAACTATAAGTATAGCACTTATCATGTTACAAAATTTAAATCTATAATCTAAATATTTATCCTTACATAGTTCCATACCTTTCAAACAAATTTCATAGCTTTTATCATATTCTCCTATTGCCATATTGATTTCTGCTTTTATGTGCATATATGCTATATTTCCATCTTCATATTCTATATCTTTTAAAGACTTTTCTATTTTTAACATATATTTTTCTATTTGCTTAAAATCTTTATCATTTAATAAAATTGACACTATAAGTATCATTGAATCCACTGTTATTTTCGTATAATCTTTCATAGCTCCGATTCTACTTGCTTTATGAAAGCACTCTAGCGCCTTTTCTGTATCAGACTCTTCTTTATAAAGGATTCCTATATCAATTAAAATTTTTAAAATTTCCTCATCAAACTCATGCTCTTTATATGAATTTAAAATTTTAAAATAATTGCTTATTGCATCTTTTTTATTATTTACTTCTAACATCCTTTGTGCATTTTTATTACAATAGTATTTCAAAGATTCTTTATCATTAGCCTTTTCTAGATGATATATAATTTCCTCTAAATATTCTAGACTTCCATCAAAATAGTATTTTTCAAGAACCTTATATGCCATTTTATGTTTTTCTACTTTTTCATCATCATCTATATCATCATAAAGATATAATTTTAAAAATTTATTATAGAAATCATATACAAAGCCCCTGTCTTCAATTTTTCTACATAGAACACCCATATCAATCAACTGTTCTAATTTATTCATTAGTATATTTATATCTATATTAAGCATTTTTAATATAAGCTTTTTATCAATAGCTTTATTAAATATAGACATAATTGTTAATATACTTTTTGATGTTTTATCGAATTCATCTATTTGATCTTTTACCGTATCATACATTGTTGCTGGAAGTTTAAGATGTCTTAACTCATATTTGTTATACCACTTTCCGCTATCATCATTTATATAAATATACTTTCTAAAAAATATATTCTTTAAAACCTCTTCTATAAATAATGGATTGCCATGGGTATTATTATATATAATCTGGGTAAAAGCATTTGAAACATATCTTTTACATAAAACATTACTAATCATTTCATCAGTTTCGACCTCATTAAAATCACTAAGTCTTATCTTTAAACCGTTTTGTATATTAGCTTTTATCTTATTTAAAAAATCAATAAATTTTTTATTCTTTTGACATTCTCCATCGCAATAGCTAAATATTATTAAAACATTATTTTCTTTATTATATTTATTTAAACTATATATAAAGAAGTTAAGTGTTTGCTCATCTTCATAATGTAAATTGTCTATAATTATAATCACAGGTTTATCTCTAGTAACCTCACAAACAAAATTAACAACTTCATTTATTAATTTTACTTTATCCTTCTTTTTTAAGTTATTCTCAGTAATTTTAATATTGTACTTCTTTATAAAGTTTGGTATAAACATATTAAGAACATTAGCATATTTTAAAATTAAATCTTCACAAGCATTACTAGCTATGCTTTTTAATATATACATCAAAGCATTACTCTTTTTAGTTGTATATAAATTACTATACACTGTGAAATTCTTTAGCTTTAATATATATTCTAAATGCTTTAAAAATCGCGTCTTGCCTACTCCTGACTCTCCATGTACTGCAACAATTTTATCTATTCTTTCATACTTATTCATAGATTCACAAAGCTTTACTATGTTTTCTACTTGTTCACTGCGTCCTACAAGTCTAGTGTTAAAATTTAGTTTTTCTAATAACTCCTTTTTATATGGCTTAAAATTTTTATGATATATCTTATTTATTTCTAAAATAACATCTGTTATATTGTTATATCTATTTCTTTTATCCAGTTGTATCATATTTTTTATTATGTTATAAATATCCTCATCTATATTTTTTTGTAAATACAAATTATTGCTATAGCTACCGTCTATATTTTTAACTATAACTTCTAAATTTTTACTATTTATTTCAACTTTTCTACTCTTTAAACATAACATCAATAAAATTATACCTAATGAATATACTTGTACACTTAATGTATCTTCATCATTACTTTTTTTACATAAATTAAAAATCTCTCTATTTTCCTGTTCCTCATTAAACTCATACTTAGTAAGTTCTGCAGATAGCACATCTTTAAAAACTATTTTATCTTCCTCTTCATTGTAATATATACTATCATCATTTAAGGAGTCATAAATACATCCTTGGACATCTAAATAATTTAGCATTTGACATAACTTCACAAAAACATCTAAAATTTTTTCTTTATTTTCAAATTTTATGCTACAAAGTTTTTTAGTATTTTTCGAAAATGCAGTAACATAATAATAACTTTTATTTGAAACATTTTTGTTATCTATAGTATTTACTAATCCAAATTCATAAACAGGAATAAGTCCAGCTTTATTTAAACTTCCTAAACTTGAACAAGACTCTATGCAAAATGAAATAAACTTTTCAGGTATATTTTTTGAGTTAAGAATGTTTATTATTACATCTATTTTATTATTTTGTAAATCAATAGCTTTATACGAAGAGTATAATCTGCCTTGCTTTAACTGTTCAATTATTTTATATTTATTATTTAATATTTCCACTCCAACCCTCACCTCGTTATTAGGTATACAAGAATATAGTTACAACTCATCTTTCCATTAAAATAGTATAAATTTCCAATATAAAAACAAAAAAATAACTAGTCAATATATTTTATTCCATATATATTTTAAATAAAATAAATTATATAAAATTTTAAATGGCTCTATTATATTAACTAGTTAGTTATTTTCAGATTTTTATTATGTTTTTATTAGCTTTTTATTTTATGTTAAAATTTCAAATCCATCCTCTGTCACTCTTATAGTGTGTTCCCATTGAGAAGAAAGTTTTCCATCTTTAGTTAATGCTGTCCACTCATCTTCTAATATTACTGTTTCTGGAACACCTAAGTTAATCATTGGCTCAATAGTAAATGTCATATTTGGAAGTAATATCATTCCCTCTCCCTTTTCACCTACATGTGCCACAAAAGGCTCTTCATGGAACTCTCTACCAATTCCATGACCACCAAATTCATATACTACAGAATATCCATGGGCTTTTGCATGCTGCTCAACAGCGTATCCAATATCACCTACAGTTGCAAAAGGTTTTACTTGTTGCATACCTATTTCTAAACATTCTTTTGACACTTTAACTAAATTTTTAGCTTCTTCTGACGCTTCTCCCATTATAAACATTCTACTAGCATCACCATAATAGCCATCAACAATACAAGTAACGTCTACATTTACTATATCTCCATCTTTTAATATAGTATTTTCATTTGGTATTCCGTGGCATACCACTTCATTTATTGATACACAAGTACTTTTAGGATAACCATAATATCCAAGCGGTGCAGGATAGCCATTATGCTCTACAGTATACTGGTGTACCCATGTATTTATTTCTTCTGTACTAACCCCAACTTTTATTTTTTCTGCAACCATATCTAAAACATCATGAGTAAGCTTACATGCTTTTCTTATTCCTTCTACTTCTTCATCAGTTTTTATTAATTCTCTTGGTATTTGATACCCTACTTGCTGTTCTATTTTTTGAAGCTCCATATCTTTTTCCATATGACATTTTTTATACTTCTTTCCACTTCCGCACCAGCATAAATCATTTCTATTAATTTTATTCATATCTTTTCCTCCTAAGTATTTAAATAGCTTATATACCTATAATCATATCCAAAGTTAATTAGTAATTAACTTAAACTAAAAATATCTACATATACTATATTTTATTACTATTTTTAAATATGTATATGTAATAATATGTTAAATTTAAAATTATGTATATATAGAACTACAGGCTCAAGCTTAAATTTATTCATTAATTTTTATTAACTTTCCACTTTTATAAGTTATCACTATTTTTAATTGAAATCAAAATTTTAATGTATAAGTTAAAAAGCCTATGTTTTCTTAGACCCATGAAAAACAAAAGTTAGGATATACCTAACTTTTAAATTATCCTTAATATTATTATACAATAAATTTCAATAAAATGGTAATTTTAAATATGATATATATATATTATTCTTTTATCTTTATCCTGCAATAACTTTAAATATTCATATAATGACACATTTTTTCTATTTATACTGTGTTGTGCTACAAACAAATCATTATGCTCTAAGTTTATATTAAATTCTTTAGCGTGAATAATTTGAGTATGATATGGGTAATTATTATTTTTTATATCACCGTATTGTATAACATCACCGATATCTAACATATTATAAATTTCATTAAAATGACTTAATGCATAATCCACAGTGATTTCTTTAAATAATAATGCCTTATTATTTCCAGCTCCATTTTCATTACCCCAATATTTTCTAAAATATCTAGCACTCCTCCAAGTTAATGATATTTTTTTTAATTGTTTTTCATCTTTTGTGTAGCAAAACCACTCCTTATAAGAATCATAACTTTGTCCAACCATATCAATTCCGCCAGCTTTTAGAGCTTGACAAACAAAATTCGCACAATCATTTTCTTTAAATATTGGATACTCACTTATATTAGGACTTTCTGCATATGCCTCTGCATAATTTTTAGCTGCTTCTCTATTATATCTTCTATACATGGATTGGTTTTTCTTTTCTTTAAGTAGCAGTTTTTTTCTTACATTTGATATAACTTTTTTTATTTTCACTACTACCACCAACTTAATCATATTTTTAATTATAAAAAATTTTTTAATACATTTTTTACAATAAATACATTTATATTACATACTATATTATATACATAAATTCTATAATTGTTTTAAGTAAAATAATTATTTAAAAATTTATTAAAAAAATGACAAATAAAACTTTATTTTAGTTTTATT
Source organism: Clostridium sp. ATCC 25772 (assembly GCF_001573875.1). Lineage (NCBI taxonomy): Bacteria > Bacillati > Bacillota > Clostridia > Eubacteriales > Clostridiaceae > Clostridium > Clostridium sp. ATCC 25772. The sequence goes on along the minus strand of NZ_LFRG01000049.1, from coordinate 14,107 downwards.
TGTCATTTAAAATTCCAATATACTTTATTCAATTACATTTCCTATCTTTCTAAATTTAAAATACCTTTGTTTTAAAAGCATATCTATAGGTTCTCTTTTCAATCTACTAATAGCTTCTCGTAAATTTTTATTTATATTTTCACACATATTTTCTAAATCATTATGTGCTCCACCTAGAGGTTCTTTTATAATTCTATCAATTACTTCAAGTTTTAATAAATCCTTAGATGTTATTTTCATATCTTCTGCTGCCTGTTTTGCTTTATTACTATCTTTATATAAAATGCTTGCAAACCCTTCTGGAGAAAGTATTGAATATATAGAGTTTTCAAGCATCCAAACTTCATCTGCCACTGCTAGTGCCAATGCTCCTCCACTTCCCCCTTCACCTATTACAATAGATATTATTGGAGTTTTCAGTTTGGACATTTCAAATAAATTTCTGGCAATAGCTTCTCCTTGTCCTCGTTCTTCAGCTTCAATACCACAAAATGCTCCTGGAGTATCCACAAAACATATTACTGGTCTTTTAAATTTTTCAGCCTGCTTCATAAGCCTTAAAGCTTTTCTATAGCCTTCTGCCTTTGGCATTCCAAAGTTTCTTAATATATTCTCCTTTGTATTTTTACCTTTTTGATGGGCTATTATAGTAACCGGTACATTATTAAATTTAGCTATACCTCCTACAATACTAGAATCATCACCATAAAATCTATCACCATGAAACTCTATAAAGTCTTGAAATATGTTATTTATATAATCTAATGCTGTTGGTCTTTCCATTTTTCTTGCTATTAAAACTCTATCCCAAGCAGTCATGTTTGTATATTTCTCTTTAGCCATTTTATAGAGTACAATTTCTAATTCTTTAATTTCTTTACTAAAATCTATACCAGTTTCTAAGGATCGTTTTTTTAAATCGTTAATATTTAACTTAATTTCTTTTAATTTTTTTTCAAATTCTAATAAGGCCATGTTACATCACTCCATTTTAATGTACCATTAAACATGATAACTTAAAATATTTCCAAGAACTTTTTTTAAGTTCTTTCTATCTATTATTTTATCTATAAATCCTTTTTTTAATAAAAACTCTGCCTTTTGAAAATCCTCTGGTAGTTTTTCATTAATTGTTTGTTCTATTACTCTTCTTCCTGCAAAACCAATTAGTGTATTAGGCTCTGAAATTATAATATCTCCAAGCATTGCAAAACTTGCTGTGACCCCTCCAGTTGTTGGGTCTGTTAAAACCGATATATATAAATTTCCATCCTCACTATGCCTTGCAAGTGCTGCCGATGTTTTTGCCATCTGCATTAAGGAAACTATTCCTTCTTGCATTCTAGCACCACCTGATGCAGTGAAAATTATTACTGGTCTTTTATATTCTGTAGCCCATTCTATAGCTCTAGTTATTTTTTCTCCAACTACAGAACCCATACTTCCCATTAAAAATCTGCTATCCATAACAGCTATTACTGTTTCATATCCATATATGTTACCAACCCCTGTAATTACTGCTTCATTTAAATTAGTATCTTTTTTATTTTTTTCTATTTTTTCTTCATACCCTTTAAAATTAAGTGGATTTTTTGTTTCCATTTTTTCATCAAACTCTATAAAAGTTCCCTGATCTATAATTTGATTAATTCGCTCTTTGCTTCCCATTCTAAAGTGTTTATTACAATTTTCACATACTCTAAAGTTCTTTTCTAAGTCTTCTTTATATAAAAGCTTACCGCATTTTTCACACTTCACCCATAACCCATTAGGTATATTAGGTTTTGATGTATTATCAGCTTTATTGATAATATCTTTTTCTCCAGTTCTTACTCTAGCATATCTTTGTTTCTTTTTAAAAAGTTTATTTATTTCAAACATACTCTAACCACCTCACTAAGAGCGATAACCTAGCTGCTCGGATATGAATTTTGTATTAAAATTACCTTCTTTAAATTTTTTGTTATTTAAAATCTCTAATAAGAAATCTACATTGGTTTCAACACCATCTATAAGCAATTCATCTAATGCTCTTTCCATTTTTTTTATAGCTTCATCTCTATCTTTTCCATAAGATATGATTTTTGCTATCATTGAATCGTAAGTTGGTGGTATTTCATAGCCAGCATAAATAGCTGTATCCACTCTTATTCCTAATCCACCAGGTAAATTTAAATATTTTATTTCTCCTGGGCAAGGTATAAAGTTTTTACTTGGTATTTCTGCATTTATTCTACATTCGATTGAATGACCTTTTAAAATTATATCCTCTTGTGAAAAATCAAGTTTTTCTCCACTTGCTATTTTAATTTGTTCTTTTATCAGGTCTACTCCTGTTATCATCTCTGTTATTGCATGTTCAACTTGTATTCTAGTATTCATCTCCATAAAATAAAATTTATTGTCCTTATCTAAAAGAAATTCTATTGTTCCAGCGTTTTTATAATTAATAAACTTTGCTGCCCTAACAGCTACCTCACCCATTTTTTCTCTTAAATCTTCTGTTATAATTGGTCCTGGCGCTTCTTCTATTACCTTTTGATTTCTTCTTTGTATAGAGCAATCTCTCTCTCCTAGGTATACAGTGTTTCCATAATTATCTGCTAAAATTTGAACTTCTATGTGTCTTGGACTTTCTATGAATCTTTCCATGTATATGCTTCCATCACCAAAAGATATTTCTGCTTCTGTTTTAGCAGTCTCAAAAGCTGAAACCAAATCTTTCTCATCATATACTATCCTTATTCCTCTTCCACCGCCGCCGGCAGAAGCTTTTACCATTATAGGATATCCTATTTCCCTGGAAATTTTTAACGCTTCTTGCGAGTCTTTTATTATTCCTTCTGAACCTGGAACAATTGGTATATTGGCTTTTTTCATTATTTCTCTAGCCTTTGATTTATTACCCATATTTTCTATATTTTCATAACTAGGTCCTATAAATGTTATATTGCATTGCTCACACATCTTTGCAAATTTACTGTTTTCAGATAAAAAACCAAAACCAGGATGTATAGCTTCTGCTCCTGTTAATACAGTTGCACTTAATATATTTTTTTCATTTAAATAACTATCTTTGGCTTTAGCTGGTCCTATACATACTGCCTCATCTGCTAATTGAACATGTAATGCATCTTTATCTAATGTAGAATAAATTGCTACAGTCTTTATACCAAGCTCTTTACATGCTCTTATAATTCTTACTGCAATTTCCCCTCTATTAGCTATTAATATTTTCTTAAACATATTATCAAGCCCTTTCCTATTAGCCTATAGCAAAAGATAACTCTGCCTGACAAGCTACTTTTCCATCAACGGTAGCAGTTGCTTTACCTATACCAATAGGACCTTTCATACTTATTATTTCTACTTCTAATTTTAAAACATCACCAGGTATAACCATTTTTTTAAACCTAGCCTTTTTTATGCCACCAAAGTAGGCAATTTTACCTTTAAAATCTTCACAAGATAATAATGCTACCGCCCCTACTTGTGCTAGTGCCTCTATAATTAAAACTCCTGGCATTACAGGTTTTTTAGGAAAGTGACCTTGAAAAAAATATTCATTCATTGTCACATTTTTAGTTCCTATAGCCTTTTTTCCTTCTTCTATCTCATCTATTCTATCTATAAGTAAAAATGGATATCTATGAGGTATAATTTCTTGAATCTCTTCTATAGTTAAACTTGTTTTTTCCATAAGTTCCTCCTTAACATGCCTCTATTTTAATTAAACATTGTCCATATTGAACCATTTCTTCATCTTTTACATTTATCTCAGAAACTACTCCATCAACATCGCTTTCTATTTCATTCATTATTTTCATAGCCTCTATTATGCATATTACGTCACCTTTTTTTACTCTAGATCCAACTTTTACAAAGTTTTCTTCATTTGGAGATGGTGAACCATAAAACATACCTACCATTGGCGATAATATTTCTTTTATATTTTTATCTTCTACTATCTCTACTATTTCTTCTTTAGGTTCATATGATACTAATTTTTCATTACATTTTTTTGTTTCAACTTTTTCTTCATCATGTTTGATAGATACACTTTCCATATTAATCTCTTTAGAAAGTTTAATTTTTGTTCCGCTTTCTTCGTATTCAAATAAATTTATATTAGACTCACTTATTGTTTTTATAAGTTCTTTTAAGTCATTAATTTTCATAATTTAACCCTCCCATTTTTTAAATAAAAGTGTAGCATTATGACCACCAAATCCTAATGAATTACTAAGAGCATAATTAACCTTAGCATTTCTACCAACGTTAGGTACATAATCTAAATCACATTCTTCATCTAAAACTTTAAGACCAATTGTAGGTGGTAAAAAATCATCCTGTAATGATTTAATACATGCTATTGCCTCTATAGCTCCTGCCGCACCTAATAAATGTCCTGTCATTGATTTAGTTGAACTTACTGGGATTTTATATGCATGTTCACCAAATAAAGCTTTTATAGCATTTGTTTCGGATTTATCATTATAATAAGTACTTGTTCCATGGGCATTTATATATGAAACCTCATTTGATTCAATACCGGCTTCATCTATAGCCATTTTCATTGCTCTTAAAATTTCTCTAGTATCTGGTGCTGGTTGAGTTATATGATATGCATCACAAGTTGCTCCATACCCAACTACTTCACCATATATTTTTGCACCTCTTTTTAATGCATGTTCTAATTCTTCAAGAACTAAAATTCCTGCACCTTCACCCATTACAAATCCATTTCTTTCTTTATCAAAAGGAATAGATGCTCTTTTGGGATCTTTACTTTTACTTAAAGCAGTAAGTGAACTAAATCCAGCAATAGCAATATCAACTATTGGTGCTTCTGCTCCTCCAGCTATTATAATTTCTGCTCTATTAGACTTTATCGCTTCAAAAGCTTCACCTATAGAGTTTGTTCCTGTTGCACAAGCAGTAACAATAGATGTGCATATTCCCTTAGCACCATATTTTATTGCAATTTGTCCTGCAGCTATATTTCCTATTATCATAGGAATCATAAACGGTGATACTCTATTAGGACCTTTTTCAAGCATTTTATTATGTTCTGATACTGTTGTTTCAAGACCACCTATACCAGAACCTACAATTACACCCATTCTATCCTTGTTTGTATTTTCAAGGTCAAAATTTGCATCATTCATTGCTTCCATTGTAGCTACCATTGCATATTGACAATATTTATCCAATTTTCTACCGTCTTTTTTAGTCATATAATCTTCTATGTTAAAGTTTTTAAGTTCTCCTGCCACTACAGCCTTAAAATCTGTTGCATCAAACCTAGTTATATGGTCAATTCCACAAACTCCATTTTTTGCACCATTCCAAAAATCTTCTACAGTGTTTCCTATTGGTGTTAATGCTCCCATGCCTGTTACTACCACACGTCTATTCATTGTAAATAAACCTCCTAATTTGTTATAAGTAACTTTTTAAATTACATTACCATACCGCCATCTACGTTTATTGTTTGACCAGTTATATAGTTTGCCTCTTCTGATGCTAAAAATCCAACAACATTAGCTACATCCTCACTAGACCCAAACTTTTTTAATGGTATTTGATTTATAACATTTTCCTTTATTTTCTCATTTAAAACCTTCGTCATGTCTGTTTCTATAAACCCTGGTGCTATAGCATTTACAGTTATTCCTCTGCTGCCAACTTCTCGTGCTATAGATTTTGTAAAACCTATAACCCCTGCTTTTGAAGCGCTATAATTAGCTTGACCTGCATTACCTGCAATTCCTACTACAGAGCTTATATTTATTATTTTTCCATATCTTTGTTTCATCATAATAGGAATAACTTGTTTTGTTGCATTAAATGTACCTTTTAAATTTATACTAATAACAGAATCAAAGTCTTCTTCTTTCATTCTCATAATTAAATTGTCTTTAGTTATTCCTGCATTATTTACTAATACATCTACAGCGCCAAAAGTTTCTTTGCAAAGTAATATAAGTTCTTTTGCGTCATCCATTACTGATACATCACCTTTTATTGCTTCACATTTAACACCTAGACTTTTTACTTCTTCTAAAAGCTCTTTTGCTTTTTCATCATTACTTCTATAATTAAAAACTATGTTATAACCTAACTTTGCAAGCTTTAATACTATACTTTTTCCTATTCCTCTTGAAGCTCCTGTTACTACTGCATTTTTTTCATTCATATATAGCACCCCTTTTTTATGTCCTTAAAAATTCAAGGGCTTTATTTAAAGACTCCACATCCTCTATGTTTAATGTTTTTAATTTTCTATCTATTTTTTTCACAAATGAACTTAGAGTCTTTCCTGGCCCTATCTCTATAAAGATTTCAATTCCATCATCTATCATTTTTCTAATAGATTGTTCCCATCTTACTGAACTAACAACCTGTTTTTTTAGGTTTTCTTTAAATCCTTTATTTATGTAATCCCCTGTGACATTTGTTATTATTTTTGTATTACCTTCATATGTTTCTATACTCTCCAATGCTTTTTCTAAATTATCAGCAGCATTTTTTAACATAGAAGTATGAAATGGTGCACTAACTTGTAATTTTATAACTCGTTTTGCGCCAACTTCTTTTGCTAAATCACAAGCTTTTTCTAAAGCTTCATTCTCTCCACCTATAACGATTTGTCCTGGACAATTAAAGTTAGCTACTTCAATAATTCCAAAATCCTTTGCTTTTTCGCATACGGATATTACAGTTTCCTTATCAAGTCCTATTACTGCAGCCATTCCACCTATACCAACAGGCACTGCCTCTTGCATAAACTTTCCTCTTTTTTTAACAAGTTTTATTGCATCCTCAAACTTTAATATGTCACTACATACAAGAGCAGAATATTCACCAAGACTTAAACCTGCAACTACATCTGGTTTTATTCCTTCCTTTTTTAATAATTGTAATAATGCAATACTTACTGTTAATAAAGCCGGCTGTGTATATTCTGTTATATCTAACTTATTTTCTTTATCCTCAAAGCAAAGTTCACATATATTAGTAGACAGTTCTTTATTAGCTATTTCAAAAATTTCTTTGCTTTCATTAAATTTTTCATAAACTTCTTTGCCCATACCTACGTATTGTGAACCCTGTCCTGGAAACAAAAAGGCTATTTTCTTCATAAAATTACTCCTTAAAGATTTAATAGTTTGTCACACTCATCTATTATTTCCTCTATAATTTCTTTACAATTTTGCTTCTTTTTTATTAAACCAGCAATTTGCCCTGCCATAACAGATCCCATATCAATGTCACCTTCTGTAACAGCCTTTTGCAATGCCCCTTTACCTAAAGATTCCAACTCTTCAAGTGAGCATTTATCTTTTTCCATTACGGTATATTTTCGTGATAATTTATTTTTTAATACCCTAACTGGATGACCTGTGCTCCTTGCAGTCACTACTGTATCAATATCTTTTGATTTTATTACTTTATCTTTATAATTCTCATGAACAGTACATTCATCTGCAACTAAAAACCTAGTCCCTATTTGTACTCCACTAGCTCCTAACATTTTTACTGCAGCCATTCCTCTACCGTCACCGATTCCGCCTGCTGCTATAACAGGTATACTTACACTATCAACTATTTGTGGAACTAGCGATATTGTGGTAATCTCCCCTATATGACCACCAGCTTCACATCCTTCTGCAATTACAGCATCTACATTACATTTTTCCATTCTTTTTGCTAATCCTACAGAGGCAACTACAGGCATAACCTTTATGTTGTGTTCTTTCCACATCTCAACATACTTACCTGGGTTTCCTGCTCCTGTTGTAACAACAGCTACTTTTTCTTCGCACACTAACCTTGCAATATCTTCTGCATATGGACTTAGTAGCATTATATTTACACCAAAAGGCTTATCTGTTAACTTTTTAGTTTGTCTAATTTGCTCTCTAACATATTCAACTGGTGCATTACCAGCTGCTATTATTCCTAGCCCCCCTGCATTTGATACTGCTGAAGCTAAAGAACTATCTGCTATCCAGGCCATTCCACCTTGAATTATTGGATACTTTATTTTTAGTAATTCACAAATACGCCAGTTCATATAATTCCTCCTATAAATTAAAGGGAAAAGTCATAGAGTTCCAATTTCACTTTTAAAATTATTCCTTTTAAAACTTGGATATACCAATAATGATGCATGCCCGTAAGCACCTAACTTCATCACCTTATTTAGCATGGATATATTTTTAGCTTACTGAATAATTGTAATTGGATAATATATCTCTATCTATTTCCCCTTAGCAACCTAAAAAATATTATTTTATTTTTTCTTCAATATAAGATACAAGTCCTTGAACGTTTGTTATTCCTTCTAATTCTTCGTTAGGAATTTCTATGTTAAACTCATCTTCTAAAGCTATAACTATTTCAAATAACTCTAAAGAATCTAATCCTAACTCCTCATTAAATGTTGATTGAAGTTTTATATCACTTTCATCTATACTAACTTGCTCTGCAACAACCTTTTTAATTTTTTCAAATACCATTTTAAAATCCTCCTAAAATAATTTATTTTTTCCAATTTATAAGTGCACTTCCATAAGTAAGTCCTCCGCCAAATCCAATAAGGATAAGCTTCATGCCTTCTTTTAAAAGTCCATTTTTATTTAATTCATCTAATGCTATAGGAATACTTGCCGCTGATGTATTTCCATACTGGCTCATATTCATATAAAATTTTTCTTTATCATATCCTTTGGCCTTGATTACAGCCTCTATAATTCTACTATTTGCTTGATGTGGAATAACATAATCAATGTCATCAAAAGTTAAATTATTTTCATTTAATATTCTTTCAATGCTATTTTCAATCACTCTAACAGCGAACCTAAATATTTCTTTACCATTCATTGATATGTTATTTGAAAATTCTTCTTGATGTGGAACATAAATATTCTTTAATTCTAAACCATCACAAGTTAAACAATCTGATTTTTCTCCAACACTTACACATTCAATTGATTTAATACAGTCTTCTTCACTTCTAGATAAAATCGCTGCCCCAGCCCCATCACCAAATAAAACACAAATGCTTCTGTCTTGCCAATCAAGTATTTTAGATAATACTTCTCCACCTATAATCAAGGCATTGTTATATGCTTTGCTATTTATAAATTGGCTAGCTATATTAATCCCATAAACAAATCCACTACAAGCAGCAGATATATCAAATGCCATTGCACTTGATGCACCAATTGCGCTTTGAACTAAGCAAGCTGTAGCTGGAGTTACTTTATCCGGTGTTATAGTGGCAACTATTATAAGGTCTATATCTTTTCCATTTAAATTTGCATTTTTCAGGGCTTTTTTAGCAGCTTCAATACATAATTGGGAGTTGCTCTCACCAGTAGAAATGTATCTTTGTTTTATACCAGTCCTGCTATATATCCACTGATCACTTGTATCTAAAAATGTTGATAACATATCATTTGTTACAACATTACTAGGTACACATCTACCTGTGCCTACAATTTTAACTTTCATAACAATGCCTCCAATTTTAAAGGTCTTTATATTTTTCTTTAAAAAATTTATTCACTTTATCAAGAGATGAGATTAATAAAAATTCTTCTTCTTTTGTTAATCCCTCAATTGTTGAACCTATCATATCTGTATGAAATTTTTGATGAATTCTATAAACTAATTTTCCTTTGTTAGTTAATGATATTTTTACAGACCTTCTATCTTTCTCACATCTAATTCTATTTACATATTCTTTTTTTACTAGTTTGTTTATTGCTGTAGTAAGTGTTCCAACTGTTATTTTTAATTCCTGAGCCACTTCACTCATAGTTTTTTCCTCATACATACCTATAGCGTCAATTGTGTGAATTTCTGTTATAGATAAGTCTTTTATTGGCCCATTAGATAGAGACTTCTCTTCTATTTTTAATATGTCATTAAAAATCTCCACTAAAATTTCATTTAATTTATGTGTATTTCTTGATGGCGAACTCATTTTTCCACATCCTTTGATTTATTTAAAATTTTAAATACTTTTATAATCAAATATTTTGATAATCAAAGTATAATTTAGATTTAATCCCTTGTCAATAGTTTTATTATATATACAAACCAATATATTTACATCAAAGGAAATATATTGGTTTATTTTTTATTCGCTATAACTTAACGGATCTACGGCACTTCCATTAATCTTTATTTCAAAATGAAGATGAGGGCCCGTACTATCTCCTGTGCTACCAACTGTAGCTACTTGATTACCCTTTTCTACCTTATCTCCATTTTTAACTGTAAGTGTATCACAATGAGCATATACTGTTTCTAAACTGTTACCATGTTCTAGTATTACAACATTGCCATACCCATTCATAACACCTGAAAACTTTACAGTTCCACTAAAAGCTGATTTTATAGGTGTCCCTGTATCTGCTGCTATATCTAATCCTTTATGCACAGTTCCCCATCTTTCACCAAAATAAGAGCTAATTACTCCTACTGTTGGAACATATAAACTTTTATTTGCAAAGATAGGCTGAGCACCTATAGCGTTTTGCGTTGAAACAATAGCTGTTTCATCTTTATTTTCTACTTTAGGCTCATTCTTTTCTTCCACTTCCTTGTTAACATTAACTTCAGTTTTATTTTCACCTCTTGAAATTGTATTAACAAGAGTTTCAGTAGTTCCAGTAAATGATATTAATTTTTTTCCTTCATTATTAGCTTTTATTATATCATTTGCTATATTTACCTCATCTTCTAATTGATTTTTTAAACATTCACATTCTTTATATTGTATATTGTTGTTTAATTGTATGTTTTTTAAATTATTTATTTTACTTTTAGATATATATTGGTCTTTAACTATTTCTATAGCTTTATCACCAATATCTTTGCTTTCAACATGAGCTATTACTTTATCATCACAAATCATTTCATAACTAGATACCTTTAAAGAGTTTTTTAATGATTTTTCTATATCTTCTTTAGACATATCTTTTTTAGTACTAAAAGGTTCTTTTTTTAATTTAAGATTATTTTTTATCTCTAAATCTTGATTTTTTGCTTCATTATACTCTATATTCCATACTTTTTTTATCAAATTTTCATCACTTGCAACTGCAATTATTTTGTTATTATCGTATAGCACATACTTACTAGTTAATTTGCTAATAAAGAATGTAAGTGTTAAACTAGTTGTTAAAGCTAATGTAAAAATAACGATTATTATAGTATATTTATGAATTTTTCTCAAAATATACCTCCTTTCCATTAGCATATTATTCCCTATTTAATTTAATTTAAACATGGCTATAATCATTGGAAATAATTATTAATTTTTTTTAGCTTTATGTGGTATACTAATATGGTCAAATACACCTTATTTAAAATTGAATAAGGTTACGATATAATTATATAGTGAAACAAATTAATTTCTTAACTTTTATTAGTTCTAAGATTTTAGTGTTTTGCTATTACTCTTTTTAGAGATTAAAATCTTTAAGGTGTTAGTAAAGGAATGATTTTATATTTCTATATATTTAACTAAAGTAAATAATTTAACAGTGAAAAACTACTTAGGAATTATAATTTAAATTAAAATATTATTTTATATTCCTATAAAAGATTTAAAATTAAATAACTAGAACATTTTAAAGTGAGGGATATACATGAGTACTTTCATGTTTAAAAACAAAAATTTAGGATATACTCCTGTAAGCAATGTTTTTATAGATAAATATATGACTAATGCACGTGGAGAATATGTAAAAGTATATCTTCTTGGATTAAAATATTGTATAAGTGGTGAACTAGGTGCTAATTCAGCAATCATAGCGAGTACATTATCACTTCTTGAAAGTGATATACTTAACGCTTGGAACTATTGGAGTGAAGTAGGGGTTGTAAAAATGTATGCCATTGATAATATGGGAAATTACACTATAGAATTCCTTGATTTAACAGAAAATATGAGTCCACCGGTTCAAAATGTTGATATATTAAAAGAGCTAGATAACTCTTCTATTAAAGATATGTTACAAGATATTGAAAAATTAATAGGAAGAACTCTATCGCCAAAAGAAATAGAATGCTATTTAAGTTGGCAAAAGGACTTTAACTTTTCTCCAGAACTTATACTCTTACTAATTCAATACTGTGTTTCTAAAGGTAAGGTTGACTATAGGTATTTTGAAAAAATAGCAATGGCTTGGCATGATCAAAAGATATCAACTATCGATGAAGCACAAAGCTTTATAAAAAAACATGAAGATAAATGGATTAATATAAGAAAAATACTTAAATATTTAGGGGTTAATTCTCCTGATGTTATGAAACCACAAGAAGATATGATTTCAAAGTGGATTCATACTTATAAATTTTCTAATGAAATTATTTATAAAGCCTGTGATGTTTGTTTCGAACGACTTAATAGGGCAGATTTTAAATATATTGATGGAATACTTAATAGTTGGTTTAAATCTGGAATATCTACCCTTGAAGATATTGAGAAAAAAGATAAGAAGAAGCTTAATTATAAACCTATAGTAAAGTCTTCTAATAAAGATACTTTTAATAATTTTGAACAACGAAATTATGATTTCGATAAATTAGAAAAAGATTTGTTAGGATGGTATGATAATGAATAAAACTTTTCATTCTCAAATTATGAAAATGTATGAAACTGTAAGAAAAAATGAAGAGCTAAAATTAAAAAACCGTAAAATGGAAATAAAAAAAGCTCTTCCTCAAGTTATAGATATTGAAAATGAAATAAAAAAACTTTCAGTAAAATTATCACTTATAGCAATAAAACCAATGGATAACAAAGATGCTGCTATTAATAGCATAAAAAATAAAATGATTGATTTAAAAATGAAAAAATCAGAGCTTTTAGTTTCTAATGGATATCCTATGGATTATTTATCAATTATATATAAATGTGATAAATGTAAAGATACTGGATATATCTATACAAAAAAATGTGATTGCTATAAAAGATACCTTGTAAGGGTTGGCTATGAAAATTCTGATTTAAAGCATCTACTTGATAAACATAGCTTTAAGAATTTTGATATAAATTATTTTTCAAAGGATTTTTACCAAGGTAGTTTAAGTCCTAGAGCTAATATGGAGCGAATATATAAAAGCTCTATTATATATGTTGAAGATTTTAAAAATCATGATGAAAATTTACTATTCTATGGGAATCCAGGAACAGGTAAAACTTTTCTTTCTCATTGTATAGCTAAAGATTTAATAGATGCTGGACATTTTGTCATATATAGAACTTCTGATGACCTTATATCAAATTTAAAAGATGCTAAGTTTAACAATAATACAGGATTATACGAAAGTTTAGTAGATTGTGATTTATTGATTATCGATGACTTAGGAACAGAGCAACTTTCAGATTTTAGCAAAAAAGAGCTTTTTAATCTTTTAAATACTAAACTTTTAAAAGATAAAAAAATGATTATTTCTACGAACTATGCATTAGATGAACTTTCATCTATATATTCTGAAAGATTTACATCTAGACTATTTGGTAATTTTACACTTAAAAAGTTCTTTGGTGATGATTTAAGATTAAAAGTGGCACGTTTAAAAAGACGCTAATATAGGAAAAGACTATCTTAAAATTTAAAGATAGTCTTTTTGTTATATAGAAATATAAACTCATATTTAAGTTTATTCATAAAATCTTTATTATCAATTAAACATTAAAAATAAAAAGCTCAACTTTTTCAAGCTGAGCTTTTCATACAAAAGGAAAATTTCTTTTAAAGGATAAACGACTATAACCAACTTTGTCTACCTATATGTTACCACGTTTTCAAAGTATTGTGAATTTTGTTTTTTGAATAGTTAATACTTTCTCTATAGGTTTTCTTAATATGTTTAATGTAATATTTGAATTCTTACTTATATTAATGTTTCATTATATAAAAAAGGAAGGCCGAATACGACCTTCCTGGCTTTTAACATTAGAAAAAGTAAAAAAACCTTGAACTAAGTTCAAGGTTTTAGTTGGCGACCTAGAAGGGACTCGAACCCTCGACCCCCGGCGTGACAGGCCGGTACTCTAACCAACTGAGCCACTAGGCCA
>NZ_LFRG01000048.1:0-25717 GCF_001573875.1 Clostridium sp. ATCC 25772 | reverse complement strand
CTCAATTTAAAAGTTTGAACTGCTTCAAGCAATTTGCTGACTATAATAGTCAATTTTTTTACATCTTCCGATGTGAGCCTCTACAAAATAGATTCTCAAATGAATTAACTGGTTTTACCTATATTTATCTGTTTAATTTTCAAAGACCAAATTGTTTTTTGTCGCTTATCAACGACTGCTTTTTCATTCTAGCAATTTGTTTGTCATTTGTCAACAACTTTTTTTGAACTTTTTTTTAAGTCCTTGTCGCTGACGACTTACTTATAATAACACTTATTAACATAATTTGAAACATTATTTTTACTTAATAGATTAAAATTAAATTCATTTTCCACTTTATTTCTTATTAAATCTCTATTTTCCTTCTATAGATATACCCGGTTAAGTTTACTTTTATTAAATATACTTTATCCCAAATAAGCTAGTTCATATATAATCTAAACTGTATATTATTTCTTGTAGTTTATCTCATTTTAATTTTTCCATATCATGTTTTTCATTTAAGGCAAGTCCATTAATGATTATATATTTGTTTTTCATAAATACTCCTTTTTTCACTCCACATTACTATTGCCTCAGTTATAAATTCTATCAAATATATATTTGTTTAAATACATTTCAAATAAACTTATAATCTTTAATTAATTCATTTGCTTTTAATTAACATTATATATGCAATATATGCATAAAAAATATTACATGTTTATATAGCACAGAAATATTCTAATATATTTATTAAAAAATCGTGTAATTCACTTTTTTGAACTACACGATTTTTAACTTCTAATTTAGTTTATTGCTTACTATTTTCAGAATAAAACTTTAGTGCTTCCCCAATAAATTTAGATGACCCACTTCCATATTTTTTATCAATTACTTCTTTAAAAATAGAATCTGACAAATACATCTCTGCTTTATAACCCAAATAATTTTCTCCAACATCTATTTTTAAAGCCTCATTCTGTCTTTGAGTCTCATTTACAATTTCTTCAACAATTTGTTGAATTTCTTTTGAAGAAGGGTCTTTACTTAAATCAGATGTAAGCTTTTCATATAATCCTTCTAATTTAGGTCGCTTATCTCCCAAACATCTATTTAGAGCTTCTCCAATAAACTTAGATGCACCGTCACCATATTTCTTATCAACCTCTTTTATCCATATAGGATTACTGAATAGTCGTACCATATAGTACCAATAAACATCGCCATTCTCTATTTTGAAAATTTCATAATCTTTTTTAGCTGTATTTGTTATTTCTTCAGCAATTTGTTGAATCTCTTTTGAAGAAGGATCTTTACTTAAGTCAGACACAAGTTTTTTATATAGTTCTTTTAATTTAGGATGATTTCCTTCCAAACAATCTTTTTTAAACTCATCATATTGCTCTGATAAATTTATCATACCACTATTAAGATTTTTCTTTAAAGCTTTAGCATATTTCTCAATACTTCCATATTGCTTTATGGCCATTTTAGCAATTTCATCTTCATTAGCTTTAAACTTTTCAATATGTTCATTATATTTATCTATACTACCATACATTTTAATTATCTTATCTGCATGTTCTTGTTTAAACTCTTCTAATACATTATAATATTCACTCATATCAAATTCCTTGAAATTCATTGTACTTTCTCCTTTTAATGTTTTTTCTATAAGGTCAATTAACCCATTCAATCTTTTTCTTTTTAAAACAAGCAACTTTTTCTGATTTTTTAATGCTTGCATTTTATCAAAGTATGGACTTAACATTATTTCTTTAATTTCCTTTAAGGGTATATCAAGTTCTTTAAAAAATAAAATCTGTTGCAAATCTTTAAGGGCTTCATCATCATAAAATCTGTAGCCTACTTCTGTAACCTTACTTGGTTTTAGCAATCCAATTTCATCATAATAATGTAGTGTGCGCACACTTATTCCTGTCAAATCTGAAACTTGTTTTACTGTTCTCATTATTACACCTCAAAGTTTAAATTTAGAGCTTTCAATATTATGTAACATTCTGCTAGCCGAAATTCTTATAATATTTCCAATCTCTATTTTTATAGTACACTATCACGTGACGTTAGAGTCAAAACTTTTTTCTAAGAAATATAAAATGAATTTTCAACTCTAAAATTCTAGGACTTTTTAAAATACTATATATTTGTTGATATTGATAAGGAATATATTTTTATCAAATCAATAAACTATGATTATTGACAATAATATCTTTTATAAATATTATAATAGTTAAAATCTAATAAAATACAAAGGTGATAAAATGGTTCATAAAATTGAAAAAGAACTAAATTTTTTACTTAGTTCAACAGATAAAATGATGTCTAATAACTTTACACGAAAACTAAAAGCAAAAGGTATTAATATTACTTTTGAGCAATATACTCTTTTAACAATACTATGGGATAACAAAGACTTATGCCAATATAATTTAGCTAAACTAACTAATAGAGATGAAGCAAGTACATCTAGACTTATAAATACTCTTATAAAAAATGGGTTTATAATTCGTCAAAGTTGTATAACCGACAAAAGAATACGAAGGATAAAACTCACAGAAAAAGGTGAAGCCATTAAAAATACCGTTTTAGATATATCTAATCAATGCTTAAATGAAACAATCACTGGTATGTCACAAGAAGAATTTGCAGCTGGAATAAAATTTTTAGAAAACATACGAAAAAACCTAGATAACAATAGTTCTAAGAAATAAGCCCTTAATAAAATCTAACTAAATAATATTAAATGATATATTTTTTAATATATTATAAAAGCCTTAGTCATGTTAAGACTAAGGCTTTTACTATTTTATATTATACTTTTAGCATATCAGAAAGTTTTTCTGCACTGACTTTGATTTCTTCATCAGTTAATTTATGTGTACTATATAAAACATATGGTGGCAAATATTTCATTCCAGTAAAAATAGCCATATTTTGTAGTGGTTTTGTTAACTCACTTATTGAAAAGTTTTGATATCCTCCAGCTTGATATCCTTCTTTAGAACCTCCAGCTGAAATTGCTAACATAAATTCTTTTCCTTTTAATTTATTCCCATTAGGTCCATGAGAAAAACCAAAAGCAAAAACTTCATCTTGCCATTGTTTTAAAAATGAAGGTATACTGTACCAATAAAATGGAAATTGAAATACTATTCTATCATGCTCTTCTATTAACTTTTGCTCTGAACTAACATCTATTTTACCATCTTTATAAAGCTTATAAATTTCATGTACAGTTATATCATCCTCTTTTCCTAATGCTTGTCCCCACATTTTATTAACCTTTGACTTATCAATATTAGGATGTGCTAAAATTACTAATGTTTTCATAATAATCTCTCCTTATCTTTTGTTAAATTACTTGCATAAACAAGTTTTAATTTATTATAAATCACTTTACTTGTTTATGCAAGTAAATATATATTAGTAATTTATTCCTATTAACATTTTTAATATTTATCTCATGACTATAGTGAAACAATCTCAACAAAAATTTATAAATAAAAAACCTCCTCCTCGCAGATTTGGTTTTCTCCTATTTATTAAATATATAACTTCTTACTCCTTTTAAAAGGTTAAAATACAAATTGCAAATAAAATTATTGTTGATATTGCCAAAAAACTCAAAGAAACTCCTGCCTTCTTTTTTCTTGATTCCATTATTAATCTATCTGCGTTACTCATGAAAGATGGATATTTTCTTCTACCAATCAAATATAGTAATAATCCACCGCTTCCATTTCCACTCAATGAAAAAATCCCCCAAAACTTTGGATGTTTTAATCCTCTGCTTATAGCATCAAGTTCTGTCATTTTAAAAACCTGATAGGCAAGGGTTGATGCTCCTAATATTTCAATAAACATTAATACAATTAAATACCAACTCATATAAATCCCCCTAAAACTTCTTAATTATCTGATAGAATAATGCCGTTGTACTCAATATACAGATTGACGCACTACCTATAATCATATAATTATTTTTTGCTATCACACTATTTAAAAACATAAATAAAATTAACAATACTCCATTTAATCCAATAGCCATGAGCAGCTTTTTGTTACTACTCACAACATCTGTGCTTTCCTCTAAATGTTTCATCATGTTCGAATCTCCTTTCAATAATTCGTCCAGACTGATACTATAGAGGTCACTTAACTTAATTACACTTATAATATCTGGATAAGATTTTTCATTCTCCCAGTTTGATATTGTTTGTCTAGAAACCTGTATTTCTTCTGCAACTTTTTCTTGAGTTAACCCAGAATCTATTCGCGCTTTTTTTAATTTACTTCCAACCTCCATAAAACTGCTCCTTTCACTAACATCTTGTCATGATTAAATGTATTGGTCTATCAAAATTCTTTTACATGGCGTTTTTTTCTATGTCAAAATAATTTTACATGGCCATTTTACAAGCTTTTTCCTAATTGCAACTGAAAAAATGTCCTAATATATACCCTTACTACTTATCTTAAATAAACATCACATTATTTATCACTATAATATCATTTATGAATAGTATGTTTAAATTATTAAAATGCATATTAAATTAGTTATACAAATCTATTATTTGTTTTTAATCTTGATTAGTTCCATTTTTGGTATTAATATTATAAGTAGTAACAAAAGGAGGCCTATTATGAATGATATAAATAAAATAATGTTAAACCCTATTCGTATGCGAATTATTCAAACAATGGCTACTAGTAAAAGTAGTACTGCTTCTGAACTTTGTGAAAAAATTAAAGATGTACCACGTACAACAATGTATCGTCATATAAATACTTTAATTGATAATAATATTTTATCTATTGTATCAGAAAAAAAAATTAGAGGAAGTATAGAAAGAACTCTTACTTTAAATATTAGAGAAATTGCAAAACATAATACTATAGAAAATGCTGACGAAAATGCTTTTGGATTTCTAATGAACACTTACTCAAAGTTTCATAATTATTTCAACAATAAGAACAGTAACCCTGGAAAAGATAAAGTATTTTTAAATAACACAATATTAATGATGAGTGATATTGAATTCGATAAATTTTTAGAAGAATTACGTGAGCTTATTTTAAAATACAACTTTGACTCATCTAAAGTAAGAAAAGCAAGAGATATTTCAATTATCTCCTCTCCTAACTGTGAAAATTAAAATATGTAAGCTATTGTAAGCGGATTTAAAATGAAAAGAGGAAAATTACTATGAAGATATTATATATAATAATTGTACTAATTGCAGTATTTATGCTAATTGATTCAATTCTACATTCTATCTATTTTAAAAGTAAGCTAAATCAAATAAAACCTTATGGACAACTTATTGGTGTGGATGACGGAAAAGTGCATATCTACTCAATGGGAAATGGTAAAAAAACAATTGTATTGCTTCCAGGTATGGGTATCCCCCTTCCCTCTGCTGATTTCGGTCCACTTATGCGTAAATTAAGCAAAAACTATACAGTTGTTTGTGTTGAATATTTTGGTGTAGGTTTTAGTAGTGAAACCTCAAAACCTCGTACTAGTAAAAATTATGTTGAAGAAACAAGGACTGCACTTAGTAAAGCAGGGTTTAAAGCTCCATATATTTTAATGCCTCATTCTATATCAAGTGTTTATAGTGAATACTATGCATCAAAATATCCTGAAGAAATTGAGGCTATTATATCTCTTGATGGAACATCTACTGCATATTATGATAAAATGCCATCTTTTTTAAGATATATACTTCCAATTGCAAAAGTTCAGCAAGTTATAGGTATTACTTCAATAATTGCACATCTAACTGCAAATAAAAAATCACTTTTTAAGATTGGATATACAAAAAAAGAACTAAATGACATTGCTCTATTTGCAGGTTTTTCAATAAATAATACTCTTTTAGAACAAATATTAAATTCTGGTGAATTTATAAATGAAACTATGAATTTACCATTTCCTAAATCTGTATCCTATTTTAAAGTAATCTCTAAACAAACTTATGAAAAACCTAACAAACAATTGAAAATTACCCCTCAAGAATATCAAATTCAACATCTAAAACGAGTTGGTGAACATGCAAAATATGAAATACTTGAGGGCAGTCATTTTATTTATCTAAATAATATTGATAAAATTGCAGAGATTACTGATAATTTTCTACTTTAAAAATAAGTAATACAAAAGCCGTATTAAATAAATACAGTTTTCGTATTACTTTTTTTGTGAATTAATTAATGAATTATATTTAATTTGCTTATATAAGGTTTCAAGCTGACTTTTAAAATTATTGAATAAATTTAAAAGTCAGCTTGTCTCCCTATAATTTATAACGATTTTTTATATTTTTTATAATGATCTAAACTTAAATTAATATTAATAATACCTGAAATTATTAATAATATTCCATAATACTTTTTACTAATTAAATCTAATATCCCTAAAGTCAAAAATAAAACCCCTAAAAATCCTTCTATTTTCCACAAGCTTTTGCTATTTATTGCTTCACTTTTGCACTTACCATACTTTTTTATTTGTTTAATTTTATCATTATATGCTAAATAAGGCATAAAGTTAAAAACAAATACAATAATATCAATTATTAATAATCCAATGATAATTAAAAATACAGATTTTATATGAATTAAAGAAATAACTGATAAACATATTAGTGCTATAGCTATTACTAAGGAATAAAGCATCCCTTTTTTTGATGAATTCCTTATTCTTATATATTTATCTATTTCTGTTTTACTATCACTATAAATAGGTTTAGTCTTAGCTTGTGCTGAAAAAATGTGCATTTGGTTCCCTATAGAAATAACGGATTTCCATCCTGCTTCTTTAAATATTGTAAAATATTCTTCATTTGCCTCATTCTGATAATCTAAGCTATATATTATGTCTTGAGGCTTATCTTTTTTTAATTTATAGAAAAAACCTCCTACAATATCTTCTAATATCCAACCTTCCATTGCATATTTTTTTAGTTTTTCCATATCGCTTTCTTCACTAAATGCCAATCCATTAATCATTACATATTTATTTTTCATGAATACCCCCATTTTAATCCAAAAAATTTTCAGCAAATTTAACCATCTGCTTTTTACGCTCAATCTCTTTTATTAGCATCTCTCGCCCTTTACTTGTTATTTTATACACTTTTTTATTTTCACCTGTGTCAGAACTCAACTCCACTAAACCTGCTGCTAAAAGTTTTTTCAGTGTTGTATAAAGTGATGCAGGACCAATAGTAACCTCGTTATTAGTAAGATTCTCAATAGTTTTCATAATTAGATATCCGTGCTTTTCCTCAATAACACTAGATAAAATATAAAAAGCAGAATCTGTTAGCTCTCCAACATCAATAGAATCTCTTCTTGGCATGAAATTCTCCTTCCCACTATATATCATTAAATGATATATCATTAAATATAATATATCAATAAATGATATACATGTCAAACATTTCCTTGACACCCGTACTATTTATATATTCTTTTTAAAATATAAAAAAAGAGCTATCACTCCTGTGATGATATGCTCCCCTTTTTATATTTTATTCATAAATTGCATCTTCTTCAGCTACTATTTCTGTTTGTTTAATCTCTACATTATACTCTATACTACAATATTTAATTAAATCCATAAAAAATTTATCCAAAAGACCTTCATGGATAATTATGTTAAGATATTTTCTTAATTTTCTTAATGTAATGATTTCCTCAAAACAATTTAAGTATCTTTGTAATGTTTCACCTGTATACATTAATTCTGCTTGTATTTTGATTGTATTCATAACCTCTTTAGCTTTATCTTCTGTTTTTACAACAAATGTTATAGGAAATTTATTTAATTTTTCTATATCTAAAAAGTACTTTTTAAAATCTAATACTTCTGTAACTTGAAACACTCTTCCTATTGGTTTCATTATAAAATCGATTCCACCATCATTAGCATTAGTTCTTCCTGTCTTATGTAATGATAATCTATATTGTTTTATATTATTCTCTTCAAATCCAAAATAGACTGTTTGAGTATAGTAATAATACTTACATATTAAAAATGATATTATCTCAAATATTCTTGCGTCTGCATTTTCATCTAAGTTACTTTCTATAAATTCAATAGCTTCCTTTTGATTATACATATAACTTTTACTAAAGCTAATACATTTTTCAAAGAAATCATCAAATTTTTCTTTCTTTAATTCCACATATCTATCTACTATCTCAATAATTATTTTTGAAATATCAATAACTTGTCCATCTATTTCTATTAATAATAATTTTTCATTTATAAAGTATCTAGATTTACTCTGATTGATAACGATTGGTACTTCTGAGGTAGCTGTATTAAAATACTTTAAAAATTCATGATTACATCTATTATTCAAGGCATGGTTTTGTAATTTTTCTCCAAATGGTAGCTCTCTTTGTCTATTAAAGGCATTGGAAAATTTCATACCATCATACTCTTTGCTATATTTACCTGAATTATAATATCCATTATTTAGATAATCCTCTACTAACACATATATTGCATACAAATTAGCAAATGATGGTCTTGACTTAGATGATTTTCCTACTGAATTAGTTTTTTTATCTAAGTATTGAATTAAATATGAATTATTATATACATCTTCATATCTCTTAGGAAAATGTATTTTTAATATCTCTGTTATAAATTTATTTTTTTTCAAAAAAAACCCTCCCTTTTACACTACTATTATAGCATAAAGGGATAGAGCTATATATATCCTATTCTGTTGTGACTTCAACCTTTAAGTGGTCTTTCTTTGATTTATTGCTTGTTTTTCTTTTTAAATCCTTCTGTAAAATTTGTCCTTTATACTCATTAGAAATTCCAGTACGTCTTATTCCTATTTTAAAATACTCATGATTTAAGTCTATTCCTATACATTTTCTATTAAATTTAACTGCTGTTCCACATGTTGAAAAAGAACCACTAAATGGATCAAGAACAATATCTTCTTCATTACTTGATGCTAATATTATTCTCTTTATCAATTCTTCTGGCTTCTGGGTTGGATGATTTTCATATTCATCCATTTTATATCTTACTCTACTAAAATCCCACACATTACCTGGAACTTTTTGAGTATTATATGGTTGAGGTGGTGTTTTTCTATAATCTATTAACTTTCTTTTAGCACCAGTTTTAGCTTCTACTAAAATATCTTCATAATTAAACGTATACTTACTTTTTTCACTCTTATTTACCATAATAATTGGCTCATATAGAGAGCCATACATTTTTTTTGATTGTACACCAGAACTATCATATGCCCAAACTATTCTAGACAAAACATTATACTTTTCTGATACATATATATCTAAATATGGCATATGTTGTGTTGCTGTCATAAAATACATAGTTCCATCATCCTTTAGTATCCTAAAACACTCATCTATCCACTCTTTACACCACTCTATATATTGATGAATGTTCTCCCATTTATCTTTATTATTTCCAAAATCTTTTCCAATATTATATGGAGGGTCTGCAAATATAAGATTTATACTTTTATCATTTATTTTTTTTAGCACTTGTAAACTATCTCCACATATAACCAAACTATTTTCATTGCCTATATGTTCAACTGAATCTAAATCAATTATGTCACTATAAAACATACTAAAATCACCTCTATCATATTTCTACTTATGTTACCCATTATATATTAATCTATTAATAATTTTTTTTCAATTAAAGACGCTAAATTATTAACAACCATTACAAATCCAATTTTAGTAAAAATTTCACTTACCTGTAATGCACTCCAACATTCATTATCATAAATTTGATTTTTCACCTGATATCGAGGTAAAAACATTTCCGTAAAGCTAAGCCTTTTTATTCCATTAGAATATTTTTCTTTTAATTTATGACTACACTATGTAATAATAAAAAATTTAAATAAGTTATTCATTGAAAATTGATTTAGAAATTTTCATAAATTTTTATTTGATTTTTTTGACCTAATCCAAGGACGGATTAGCCGGTGCATCAGACAAGGACGTCGCTTCTCCGGGTAGTCATAAAAATCGGATAAAAATATATTTAGAGTTTCTTTGAAATTTTCACAGACTATCGTTTTAAATTTTTTCATTATTACTTTTTTAAAACTATAATTGGGGAAGTTTTAAGCTTAACTTTAAGTTTATGGAGATTAAAACTGAACTTTCAACTTATTCACTTATCTAACATATTTATCATTCTTTTTAACAATAAAATTCTTACATAGTTTTAAATTTGAATTTATCTCACTCTTTTTAGATATATACTTTTAGAGTTTATTTAATATATTTTTTCTCACCACTAATCATATATTAAACAAATTACATATAAAAAAAGAGTATACTCAAATTTAGAATTCTCTTTAATTCCCTTTCTTAATCCATATAATAAAAGAGTTAACTAGTTTCACAATCCAATCTTTTAAATTAGGATATTCTTGTTTAATTAATTTTTTTACTTCATATATAGAAGCATCTAATGATAATGTATTCGTTCCTTCTACCTTGTTTCCTATAGCTATATTAGCTTTTGCATAATCTCCTACTGCTATATCTGATCCTATCGCTGCTGCACCTGCTGCATATTTTCCTATAGCCACTGCCCCAAATGAAAATATTCCTATAGATATTGCTCCAATTGAAAAGGTACCTATAGCAATAGTCCCTACTGCTAATAACAAACCTATTGCTAAAACTGCCAAACTAACTAATGCTATGGATATAAAACCAAAACTTAAAATCCCAAATGATACAAATCCTACAGATATTATTCCATATGATATATTTCCTAAAGCAATTATCCCCTTTGCCTTTTTTAAACCTTTTCCTAAGTTAATATGCACAAGTGGCAATCCAAAAACTCTTCTCTTACTCTTATATTCATATTCCAATGAACTACTACCTAAATTAATAACCAACTGTTTTTTATTAATATTCACTTCTTCTTTATCTTCAAATGTGTTATTTTGTAAAATATCAAATCTATCATTATCTTTAACTAAGCTATCAATGGTTACATTATATAGTTCAGATAGTATTATCAATTTATTTAAATCCGGTATTGATTGTCCTGACTCCCACTTTGAAATCGCTTGTCTTGATATTCCTAATTTTTCTGCTAATTCTTCTTGAGATAACCCACTCTTTTTTC
Source organism: Clostridium sp. ATCC 25772 (assembly GCF_001573875.1). Lineage (NCBI taxonomy): Bacteria > Bacillati > Bacillota > Clostridia > Eubacteriales > Clostridiaceae > Clostridium > Clostridium sp. ATCC 25772. Next base: position 14,544 of record NZ_LFRG01000048.1, on the reverse strand, counting down.
TTAATAATTGTAATTTTTTATTTAAATCCACTTTCTCACCCCCATGAAAAATTATACAAAATATACATATATCATTCTACCAACTAGTGATTTCCTTTTGTCAACTATCAGTTGCATCCCTCTGTTAATCAAACTTATCTATATTTTTAATTTTTACTTATCATAGAGTTCCAAGTTTACTTTTTAAATTATCCATTTCAAAACTCGGATACTCAAAATAGTGAGACATACTCCAAATCACTTAAAACTTAAAACTACATCTTGTATAAAAATATTTTAAATTTATACATCAAATTCTTGTTATCAGTTAATAAAAAATATAAATAAAACCTAAAGCAATCAAAGCTGGTACTAAAAAAGTACGTTTAATATTATTAGGAATATAGTGAGTAATAATCACCACAACTATTAACTAAAATAATCTGTTAGTTATTGATAAAATATTAATTTGAGTTTTCTCATTTTATAAATGAATAAATTTAAATTTGAGCTTGTTTCCCTATATCCTTAATTAAAATGGCAATCCAAAAAAGCAAAACCTAATAGTATCAACCAATCCATGAGCAATCATTGATGATGTTATATCAACTTTTTTCTGTAAAATCGCAAAAGGTAAGGCGAATACTAAAACATATATTATTATCGATATAATTCCAGAAGTAATACCACCATAAATAAAACTGTCAGGAGTATGTACTATAACATGTGGCATAATCATCATAAACCAACACGTAAATCTTTGAAATTTGGTCTCAATTTTTCCCTCCAACAAATTTATAGAAAAAGCATAAAACAATGCCCTCATTACAATTTCTTCATAAATTGCAGGACTTAATGCTACAACAAAGCAAGATGAATTAATATTTAAATGTGGCTCATTATTTGTTTTCATAAATAAGTAATTTACTATTCCTAAAACAACTCCCACACTTATTGCAAATAAAATGCTCCTTAAAATACTTCTTTTGCTTTTTGTATTTAAAAATAAAAGTTTTTCATTTTTATACTTTTCAAATGTACTAAATATAGCTAAAGCCGATAGTAACGTAACACTGAATCCCTTTATTATCAAAAAGATAGCTTTATTAGAATATGATAATTCTGCTAATATACTTAAATATGATAATGCAACTAAAATGCTTAAAATTAAAGAGATGTTTATATAATTTCTCTGTGGCAATTTATTTTTTATAAGTAAAATAATAGCTAAAATCATACCCCATAATTCCAAAATAAAGAACATTCTTTCCGTTTCTGATATATTCATTGTTACCTTGAAATTCAAAATAAATATAATCATAAACATAATAAACATTCCCCAAATTACTTTTGTAGAGTTTTTTTTCACTGTCCTTCCCCCTTAAGTATAAACCTTCTATTTTCTAATTCTTATTATTCTCATATTTTCATCATACTTAATCCCTAGTTCTTTAGACATTACTTCATTTAACTCAATAAGCTTATTGTGATATTCTCTATATTCCCTACTTAATATCTTTATATTAGGTATAAAGATATCATAGTATCCACTACTATTAAAAAACTCATCAAGTTGCTTTTTAAACTTATAAAACGGATTCATTACTCTTAATAATGATTTATTATTTTGGCTATCTATATTATATACCACTTGTTTCTTATATTCCTCTAATTCTTCACCTTTAGAATTTAACATATTATTTATTTCATTTATTGTTTTATCACGTATTTTTTTTGTCATTTCACCTGTTATATTTTCATATCCAACTTCAACAATCCTAGGTATCTCTAATTCTGGAACATTATCTAAAAAGTTAACAATTTCAATCCATGCTTTATACTTTTCTGCTGTATCCAAAGGCTCATTTAAATATGGCGCAAAATGATATGCTAAATACTTTCCTATTCCACTTGGAAAAACTCTAGCTAATTCTCTCTTAATAAAATCTCCATTATTTTTTTCAATTTCTATAATTTCATCATTTAATTCCTTTATAGTTTTTTCATTTAAATCACTATTGATGATTTTTTCCAAATGTATTTTTTGCATTTTTATCTGAATTTCTTTTTTCTGCTTCTCCTGAATAATATTATTAAGTATGTTCTTTTTATCTTTACTGTTTAATATCATTTTAATATCTTTAATTGCTATATCTAATTTTCTATATAAAGAAATCTCATTTAATAATGCTATATCGTCTACTAAATACTCCCTATATCCACTACTACTCTTTTTAGGTTCTATTAATCCTTGTTGCTCATAATAAGAAATAGCTTTCTTAGTTAATCCAGTTAAATTGCATACTTCGCTTATTAACATATCCTCACTCCTCTTTTGTATATTAATCTATCCCCTTAGGGATTAGTCAATATAAACATAATTATTTTTATAAAATTTATATATTTTTTATGGTATGATTCTCTTAACTATTATAAATGAGGCTTTGAACGTTTTATCCTCTTGGGATCTTGGTGGTTTATTTCACTATAGCTAGGTGATGGTATTGGATATGTTTGATACTTGGATAAAGTATATATCAGTTATTTATGTCTTTAGATTAATTCTAAAACATAATATTTTTATACATCACTTAAAAATTAGGCTTAAAATCCTTGGTCTTGATATAGAAGTTAAAAGGAAAGAAAAAAGTGCCCCCTCCAACAAAGATTAGCACTTTTTCTTAATTAATATTTAATTAATTTTATCCAATAGCCCTAAAACAAAATAAATATTCTAAGGATTGCTTAGTGCTACCAACACTAAGCTTTTCTTATTCATATAATATCAAATTTTATAAAAATGAACCTATATGATTTTTTCTATTTTAAAATTTTAATCTCAATAATATAAATTCAGATTTGTCAGCTTCATATTATATTTATATAATTTCCAATCTCTATTCCGACCAATCCATCTGACAATCTGGTATACCTTGACTATGACATTTTTCAATAACATTATTTTTTTCTTCAATATTTCCAATCGTATATTTTAAAACAAGCCCTCTAAAAACAATATATTTTATATTGTTCTTTTTGAAATCAACAAACCAGTTACCACCTTTGTTCTCATCATTAATCAAAACCTTAGAAAACTTTTCAGGTAAATCTATTACATTTGATGAAAAAGTAATTGCAGTCCAGTAGCGTGGAAAATATTTCGTTTTCCACAATTCAATTTTATTTACATTAAGACAGTCCAGGATTTCTTCATTATCGATGCTTTCTTTAATTAGAAGTCCTTCATATATTCCTTCATTTTCATTCGTAAGCGACTTGCCACATGATTTCTTTTCTTTTACTCCATCGACTGATAACTCATCTTTCAATAACACATCAATTGTTACTCCAAATATATGGCTTAATTCTAATAATTTTTCTGTCTCTGGTAGTGAAATATCCATTTCCCATTTGGAAATAGACTGCCTAGTAACTAAACATTTTTCAGCTAACGTTTCCTGTGACAGTCCGTTCTTGTTCCTTAAATATTGAATTTTTTCAGATAATTTCATTACTATTACCCCTTTCTAATTAGATAACAATAGGATATCAATAATCTTCCTATATTTCTACCAACTTGAAAGTTCTGTTTAGCAACCACAACGTGCATTTCTTGATTCTTTTCCCTCTGGGCATCATGACTTTATTATATTTTTTTGTGGAAAATACCATTTGTCTATCGCTTAAAAATTATTTTCTCTTTCATTATAACGTATTTTGTTAATTCATCATTGCTTATAATACGGTATTTCATCTAACAAAACTAGCCTTAAGCAAGTCATATAAATGCCTAATGCTAAAAAACGCAATTATTTATGGTACGGTTCAATATTCATTATTCTAAATATGATTTTTTATTTAAATATAGAATTTAAAATATGTAGATAAAGTCAAAGTAACATTTTTTTATACTTTATAATAGAAACTTCAAGCTAAAATCCTCCCAATTAATCCCCCTATCTCTAATATACATAATTATGATATAGTGACTAAAATATACTATAGGAATTCCATAGTAGGATAGCTAGGTCTTTTTTCAAGTTTTATCCTCCTATAAGAAAGAGATTCTTATTTAAAATTCATAAGTTTATTTATGAATTAATCCACTATAGCTTAGAATGTAGTATTTAATATGATTGAATTTAATGCGAAATATATTTTTTACTCTATTAATTAATTTTTAAATAATTAAATATTTTTTATGAAATGTTGTAACGAAATGCAATTTTTATAGTCTTATATATGAAAGGCGGTGAAAATGTGACCGAATTTGAGGAAGTATACTCTGCATATTTTAAAGATGTATATAAATATGTATTAAGTCTTTCTAAGAACGAAAGCATTGCAGAGGATATAACACAAGAAACATTTTTTAAGGCTTTAAAAAATATTGATAGCTTCAAAGGAAATTGTAAAATGAGAGTTTGGCTCTGCCAAATTGCTAAAAACTCATATTTTTCATATCTAAAGAAAATACAAAATAACTTTGTAAGAGTTGAAGATATAGTGGATGTTTCTGATGTTGATTTTGAACAAACATTATTTGACGATGAAAGTGCATTTGAAATTCATAAATTACTCCATAACTTAGAAGAACCATTTAAAGAAGTATTTACATTGCGTTTTTTTGGAGATTTATCGTTTGGTAAAATAGCTGAACTATTTGGTAAAACAGAAAGTTGGGCAAGAGTTACTTATCATCGTGCAAGAATAAAGATAAAGGAGAAGTTAATATGAAAGTATCATGTGAAGTTATTAGAGATTTACTACCATTGTATTATGATAAAGTTTGTAGTAATGAAAGTTCATCGTTAATAGAAGAGCACTTAGCTGAATGTACTCAATGCTTAGATGAATTGAAAAAACTTGAAATAAATTTAGAAAAGCCAAATATTCCAGAAGGGAAGGTAAAAGTAATGAAAAGTATTTCAACAAAGTGGAAAATGGATAAAAGAATTGCATTTACAAAAGGTTCAATGATAGCTTCGGCATTAGCAGCTATACTTTGTTTTATTATGTATAATGTTATAGGTGTAAAAATTTTATCAGATGGAACATTGGTTGAGCCATTCGCACTAATACCAATTGGATATGTATTCATATTAATGTTTATCATTTCATTAATATGCAACTTTATATTCTTAAAGAAACGTAAAATTATCTCTAAGTAAAATCTTCATAATTTAAAATTTAGTTGATTTATAATATTCTTATAGAATTTCAACAAGGACTTACTGTTACAGTAAGTCCTTTAATATTTTCTAAATAGAAACCTCTGTTATTTATGATACACTTCAACATTCATTATCTTAAATTTGATTTTTAATACACTATGTAATAATAAAAAATTTAAATAAGTTATTCATTGAAAATTGATTTAGAAACTCTCATAGATTTTTATTTGATTTTTTTGACCTAATCCAAGGACGGATTAGCCGGTGCATCAGACAAGGACGTCGCTTCTCCGGGTAGTCATAAAAATCGGATAAAAATATATATGGTAAATAGAATTTTAAGTTAGTTATGATTTTTAGTTGTAACTTAGAACCTCTTATAATGTTTTTTAAAATTTTTAGAGTTTCTCGAAACAACTAACTGAATAAAGGCTTAAAGTTATATTTACCATTCTTTTTAATAATAAAATTCTCATATACTTTTAAATTTTAGAGTTTATTAAATTATTTAATATGTTTTTTCTTATCACTAATCATATATTAAATAAATTACATATAAAAAAAGCTACCACTCCTCTAACCTTTAGTTAGTTTTGTAGTAACTCCTTAGACATATAAAAAAGAAATAATATACTAACTATTTAAAGCATATTTAGTATATTATTTCTTTGATTATACATTATTTAAAATCTATAGATTCATAACAATTTCTTTATACTTTAATCCTCTTACTGCAAAGTTAGGGAACATATCAAAGCTTGCACATGCTGGTGATAATGTTACTATATCTCCATTTTTAGCTAACTTTTTAGAAAGCTCAACTGCTTCTTCTAAAGTACTTACTTCATGTATAGAAACTTCTATTCCTTTTTCCTCTTTTAATCTATTAAATTCATGTTTGATTTTATCCTTAGTTGCACCTAATAATATAAGTTCTTTTATATATGGATATCCATCAAATGCTAGTATATCAAAAGCTAGGTTTTTATCATATCCACCAGCTATTAATATTACAGGTTTTTCGAAAGCCTTTAAGCTAGCAAGTGTTCTTGTTGGACTTGAAGCTATAGAATCATTATAATATTCTACACCATCTAATTTTCTTACTAATTCACTTCTATGCTCTACTCCACCAAAATTTATAGCTACATTTTTCATAGCTTCTATACCCACTTCATCACAAGTAGCTGAAAATGCTGCTAAAAGGTTTTCTACATTATGCATTCCTTTTAACTTAATTTCATCTTTTCTACAAACAAGCTGGCCTTTTACATATAACTTTCCATCTTCAAAATAAGCACCTTCACTTATCTTTTCTTTTCTACTAAATGTGTAAACTTTGCCTTTAGCTTCATCAATCATACCTTTAGTTATATCGTTATCTAAATTTAAAACTAGTAAATTTTCTTTATTTTGATACTTAAATATATTTTTCTTACTATCCACATATTCATCCATACCTTTATGCATGTCTAAATGATTTGGAGAAAGATTTGTAACAACAGCTATATCTGTTGATGTGTCCATTGTCATTAATTGAAAGCTAGATAACTCTAAAACAACTCTATCTGTTTCCTTCATTTTTTCTATATTGGCAAATAATGGAGTTCCTATATTTCCCCCAACCCAAGCATTGTATCCACTTTCTTTTAATATATTATAAACTAATGTTGTAGTTGTTGTTTTTCCATCACTACCTGTTATGCCATATACTTTTGCTGGGCAATACTTAACGAATTCTTCCATTTCTGAAGTTATATAAGTTCCTTCTTCTTTTGCTCTTACTAACTCCTTGCAATCTATTCTCATAGAAGGAGTTTTAAATATCACTTCAAATCCTGTAAGTTTTTCTAGATAACCTTCACCTAGTTCAAACTTAACACCAATTTTCCCGTATTTTTCAACAACCTCTTTAAGGTCTTCTTTATTTTTTTTGTCAAAAGCAGTTACCTTAGCACCTAATGATACTAAATATTCTATAAGTGGTATATTACTTACACCTATTCCTACTACTGCTACATTCTTATTTTGTATATATTTTTTGAATTCTTCAAAATCTCTCTTCATATTATCTTAATCCTCCAAGATTATATAGTTAAAAATATTACTAATTTATTTATAAACTCTATACTTTAAATTATATTATATTTCTTTTAATAATTAAAATATATAAATAAAACTTTATATATTCATTTTTAACATATCTTAGTTTTCTTAAACTTCAATATGCATTATACCATTTTTATTCTTTATTGAAAAATAATTATATAATTAACCTTATTTACATGTCGAAATTGCGCGAATTTATTTAATATATAAACTTATTTTCAGCTTATTGAATTCAACCACTCTAAATGATATACTTTGTTTGTGCCGTAAGGAATATGTTAAGATGATTCCCCAAAATTTTAACATAACACATAACATATCCCCATGATTAAACCCTATTTTTTACCGGATTTTAATCCGGTTATTTTTTTGTATATTTTACATAAGGCATTTTTCAAATAACAGTTTAATTATTCAAATTATACTTTTTATATATTATTCAAAGTAAAATGCTTTATTTTTACCGTGATATAAAATATATAAAAATAGTAATCTGCTATTTTCAAAAATACCTAATTAAAATCCCAACAAGTTTTTGTTGGGATTTTTGTTTTATTTATTAAAACTCTATTTTTTCTTCTATATATTTAACTAAATCATCTATTGATAATCTTATTTGTTCCATTGTATCCCTATCTCTAATTGTAACAGTATTATCTTCCATTGTATCAAAGTCAACAGTTATACAAAGTGGAGTTCCAATCTCATCTTGTCTTCTATATCTTTTTCCTATACTTCCTGCTTCATCATATTCAATATTGAATTTTTTAGCAAGCATAGAGTATACTTCTAATGACTTTTCACTTAATTTCTTGCTTAATGGTAATACTGCAGCTTTAAATGGTGCTAATGCAGGGTGTAAGTGTAATACATTTCTTACATCTCCGCCTTCTAATTCTTCTTCTTCATATGCATTTATTAAAAACGCTAAAGCTACTCTATCTGCACCTAATGATGGCTCTATTACATATGGTACATATTTTTCATTAGTTGTAGGATCTAAATACTTCATATCCTCACCTGAATGTTCCATATGTCTTTTTAAATCGTAATCTGTTCTATCAGCTATTCCCCATAGTTCGCCCCATCCAAACGGGAACAAGAATTCTATATCACATGTTGCATTACTATAGAAAGATAATTCTTCTTTGCTATGATCTCTAAATCTTAAACTTTCTTCTCTCATTCCTAAATCAAATAAGAATTTTTTACAGTACTCTTTCCAGTATTCAAACCATTCTAAATCAGTTCCTGGTTTACAGAAGAATTCAAGTTCCATTTGTTCAAATTCTCTAGTTCTAAAAGTAAAGTTTCCTGGAGTTATTTCATTTCTAAAAGATTTACCAACTTGAGCTACTCCAAATGGTACTTTTTTTCTTGATGCTCTTTGAGCATTTTTAAAGTTTACAAATATACCTTGAGCTGTTTCAGGTCTTAAGTATATTTCTGATTTATTGTCTTCTGTTATACCTTGGAATGTTTTAAACATTAAGTTGAATTTTCTTATATCAGTGAAATTTCTTTTTCCACATTTAGGACATACTATTTCATTTTCCTCAATGTAATTTTTATATTCTTCGTTAGTCCATCCATCTGCTACTGCAAATTCAGCTCCTTGCGCAGCCATGTGATCTTCAACTAATTTATCTGCTCTAAATCTAGCTTTACATTCTTTACAATCCATTAATGGGTCTGAAAAGCCACCTACATGTCCTGTAGCAACCCAAACTTGTGGATTCATAAGTATTGAACAATCTAATCCTACGTTATATGGACTTTCTTGAACAAACTTTTTCCACCATGCTTTTTTTACATTGTTTTTAAATTCTACACCTATAGGACCATAATCCCAAGAATTTGCTAGTCCTCCGTAAATCTCTGACCCAGCAAATATAAAACCTCTATTTTTACATAAGCTAATAATCTTATCCATAGTTATTTCTGTCATAATACTTCCTCCTTTTTTGTTTTTAAAAATAAAAAAACCATTACTAGTTAAGGGACGAAATTTAATTCCGCGGTTCCACCCTTATTAGCAATAGCTCAACTCTTCCAACTATACTCAAAAGCTCCCTTCACAATAAATTCATAATGGTTTGCACCAAACACCATCTCTCTTTTAATTCTTTATTGTTACTCTTCTTTCTCATCATACATTCTATTAAATTATATATACCTATTTTATCAAAATAACTTTCATTGTCAAGACAATACCTTTTAGTTTTTATATTAATATCATAATATGGACTAAAACAGTCTTTGGTTCTATATTATTAAAATAATACTTATAAATATATGTATATCCTTTTTTATATTTTTTATTCAAAAAAAAGTAATACAGTTGTATTACTTGAAAATTCAAATGGCTCCGCGAAAAGGATTCGAACCTTCAACCTATCGGTTAACAGCCGAGTGCTCCACCGTTGAGCTATCGCGGAATATTTAATTAATTTACACTTTTATTATACATAAAACTTTATTTTTTTTCAAGTGGTTTTTTCATTTTTTATTTAAAAAAATAAAAGAATAAAGCCACAAAATTTTAAGCTTTATTCTTTATATTTAAATGAAATTTTTCCTATTGTAATGGTTTCATTGTAGGGAATAATATTACGTCTCTTATAGATGTTGAATCAGTTAAGAACATTACTATTCTATCTATACCAATTCCTAATCCACCTGTTGGAGGCATACCTATTTCTAATGCATTCATGAATTCTTCATCTATAACATAAGCCTCATCATCACCAAGTTCTCTTTCATTTGCTTGTTGTGCAAATCTATCTCTTTGAACTATTGGATCATTAAGCTCTGAGTATGCATTACATACTTCTCTACCATAAACAAAACCTTCAAATCTTTCTGTAAACTCTTCGTTACCACGTTTTTTCTTAGTTAGTGGTGATATTTCAACAGGATAGTCATAAAGGAATGTTGGTTGTATTAAATGTTCTTCTCCATATTCTTCAAATAACATATTTAATACTTCGCCCTTTGTTACTTTATCTATTGCTTTAGGGAATTCTAAATGTTTCTCTTTAGCAATTTTTTGAGCTTCTTCATCTGTTTTTATTTCATTAAAATCTATACCTGCATATTCTTTTACAGCATCAACCATTGTTATTCTTCTCCAAGGTGGTGTGAAGTCTATTTCTGTTCCTTGGTAAGTAACTTTAGTTGTTCCATGTACTTTTTCACATGCATATGCAACAAGTTGCTCCGTCATTTCCATCATATCATTATAATCAGCATAAGCTTCATATAACTCTATCATTGTGAACTCTGGGTTATGTCTTACACTCATACCTTCATTTCTGAAGTTTTTACCCATATCATAAACCTTTTCAAATCCACCAACTATACATCTTTTTAAATATAATTCTGTAGCTATTCTTAAGTACATATCTATATCTAATGTGTTATGATGAGTTACAAAAGGTCTAGCAGCGGCTCCCCCTGCAATTGGTGATAGTATTGGAGTTTCAACCTCTAAGTATCCTCTATTATCTAAGAATTCTCTTATAGCTTTTATTATGTTGATTCTCTTCATGAATGTATCTCTAACATCCTTATTCATAACAAGGTCTACTTCTCTTTGTCTATATTTTAAATCTGGATTTTTAAGTCCATGCCATTTTTCTGGTAATGGTTTTAAAGATTTTGATATTAATTTTATTTCTTTTGCACGTATTGAAGTTTCTCCTGTTCTAGTAACAAAAGCTGTACCTGTTATAGTTACAAAATCTCCAATATCAAAAGTTTTAGCATCTTTAAAAGACTCTTCTCCAACTGCATCTAATCTAACATAAATTTGTATTTTACCATCTCTATCATGAACATCACAGAATCCTGCTTTACCTTGGATTCTTTTTGACATAAGTCTTCCAGCTATAGTTACAAGATTATCTCCTAATTCTTCAAATTGTTCTTTAACTTCTTGTGAATTATGAGTTCTATTAACCTTATATACATCAAAAGGATCTTTACCCTGCTCTTGAAGTTCAGCTAATTTTTGTCTTCTTATTGTAACCTGCTCATTAAATTCTTCTTCTTTAGCTTGTATATCTTCTATTTCTAATTCTCTTGTGTTATTTTCTTCCATGTTAATAACCTCCTAAGATCTTCTGATTTCAATTATCTCATACTTGCTAATTCCATCTGGAATTATTGCTTCTACTACATCACCAACACCTTTACCTATAAGGGCACTTCCAACTGGTGATTCATTAGATATCTTATTTTCCATAGGATCTGCTTCTGCTGATCCTACAATTGCAAAATCAACTTCTTCATCAAACTGAAAGTCTTTAACTCTTACTATAGATCCTACACTAACTATATCATTGTCTAGTTCGCTTTCATCTACAACTGATGCATTTCTTAGCATATTCTCAAGTTGTATTATTCTTCCTTCTACAAAAGCCTGTTCATTTTTTGCTTCATCATATTCTGAGTTTTCACTTAAATCTCCGTATCCTAAAGCAACTTTTATCTTTTCAGTTATTTCTTTTCTCTTAACAGTTTTTAAGAATTCTAATTCTTCTTCTAATTTTTTTACACCTTCATATGTCATTACATACTTTTTAGTATCGCTCATTTTCTTCTCCCCTTTAACGATATATAATATAGTTAATCCTATTGATAAACATATTAAAATAATTTGTTTTAGGCACCTGAAACTAAATAATAAGTCAAAGATGGGAAGTATATTTTGAGTTAGACAAGGAAACAGGTTCCACAGATAGTAGCACTATCTAAGGGTTCTGTTGACGCAGTATAACACAAAATAGACGATCATTCTGACTTATTTATTTTTTTGAAGATGCCTTACACGGTTTAATACTTTAAGTTATTATAAATCAGTAATATAATTGTGTCAATAAAAGGATATTACTAATTAATATAGGGTTTTGGCATATTTTTTATATCCTATCCACAAAGACATTTTTATATTCAATTAATAGCTCTCTAAGTTCTTCATATTTAGTCATACAATTCACTTTATCTTTTATGTCTGTACAATACCTTAACCCTTTTATGTACCAAGCTATATGTTTTCGCATCTCTCTTATCGCCTTTATTTCTTCAAAATATTTTACAGCTAAATCTAGATGCCTTATGCACATTTCAACTTTTTCTAAATCTGTAGGTTTTAACACCTCATTTTTACTAAAAGCATTTTGTATTTCTCTAAATATCCAAGGATTTCCCATAGCTCCTCTAGCTACCATTATACCATCACAATTAGTTATTTCTTTCATTTTTAATGCATCTTCATAAGAAAACACATCTCCATTTCCTATAACCGGAATGCTAACTGCTTTTTTTACTTTTCCTATTATATCCCAATCTGCATTTCCGTTATACATTTGAGCTCTAGTTCTTCCATGAATAGCAATAGCGTCAACACCTGCATCTTCTACATACTTTGCAAATTCTACTGCATTTATATTATCCTCATCAAACCCTTTTCTAAACTTTACTGTTACTGGCTTATTACTTGCCTTTTTCATCTCTCTAATAATCTCAGATGCAAGCTTAGGATCTTTCATCAACGCAGAACCTTCTCCGTTTTTTACTATTTTAGGTACAGGACATCCCATATTCACATCAACTATAGAAATATCTTCTCTCTCATTAAATACTTCACAAGCATGAGCCATTATTTTAGGATCACTACCGAAAATCTGAATAGCAACTGGTCTTTCTTCCTCTGACGTCCTCATAAGAACATCTGTATTCCTACTGCCATAAAATAAACCTTTTGCACTAACCATTTCAGTATAAACTAACCCACACCCCATCTCTTTACATATACCTCTATATGCAACATCAGTAACTCCTGCCATCGGGGCTAAAAATACATTATTTTCAAATTCAAGGTTTGATATTTTCATTGCATCACCTATTCTTTATTCTTTTCATATATCATTCTTAACCCATCTAATGTTAAAAATGGTTCAACTTTATCTATTGTTTGAGAATCTTGTGCTATTAATGTAGCAAGTCCTCCAGTTGCTATTACAATTGGATCTTCCTCTCCTTTAGCCATCATCTCTTTTTTCATCTTATTAACTATATAATCTACCTGACCTACATAACCACATACAATTCCAGCTTGCATACTTGCTACTGTATTTTTACAAATTACTGTATCTGGTTTTACAAGCTCAACCCTTGGAAGTTTTGCTGCTCTTTCAAATAAAGCATCAGATGAAATTTTTATACCTGGACAAATAGTTCCACCTAAATAATCTCCATTTTTAGTTATAGCGCAAAATGTAGTAGCCGTTCCAAAGTCTATTATTATCATAGATTTTTTATAAGTTTCAAAGGCTGCCACCGCATTAACAATTCTATCTGCTCCAACTTCCTTAGGATTATCATATTTTATGTTTATTCCTGTTTTAACCCCTGGTCCTACAACTATAGGGTTTTGATTAAAATATTTTCTAATCATATGTTCTAATGAATACATTATGTTAGGTACAACAGAAGAAATTATTATTCCTTCAATATCCGAAGCTTTAATATTATTTTGCTCAAATAATTGCCTAACCTGTATTCCATACTCATCAGAACTTCTTTTATGATCGGTAGATAATCTCCAATCAACCATAAGTTTCTTATCTTTATATATGCCCAATACTATATTAGTGTTTCCAACATCCAATACAAAAACCATAAAATTCACCTCTATACAATTAAAAGCAGCCTTGCCAGCTGCTTTATAGAATCTACTAATAAAAACATTATAAAATAATAATTCAATTTTAACAAGTTAATATATTTTGTCAAGTAGCCTAAATTCTTTACCTCAGCTCTCTCTAATAGCTAAATGAATGTTTTTCTTAGTTTTTCTATTCCTAAGTTTTTATCCATTTAAAAACTTATTTAGTGTCTCTAAGTGAGTACTATGCTTATCTATTAATTCATTTAAAACACTTATAGATTGCGGATTAGTTGAACTATCTAAATATCTTTTATACTTTTTTACAAGGTTTTTTTCTTTATCTATAACGTCAATAATATCTTCTTTATTTTGAAATAGCATATAACCACTCCTTTTTAATATTATTCTCAATAATAAAAAGGAGTATACTTATTATATATAAGAATACAATCTCAAACTTAATTTCATACATCAATTTTTTGTTATCAGTTAAAAAATAAGTACAACTATAGCTAGTTAATAGTTAACAGGTAATAGTTAATAGCATTCCTGTATTGCCATTTTAATCATTTTGAAATAAAAAAAGACCTTTTGTATAATTAAAAGGTA
>NZ_LFRG01000047.1:0-26167 GCF_001573875.1 Clostridium sp. ATCC 25772 | reverse complement strand
CTACTAGGAACAAAGTGAGTAGTAATAACTACAACTGTTCACTATTCACTCTTAACTTTTAATTAAAATAATCTGTTAGTTATTGATAAAATATTAATTTCAGTTTTCTCATTTGATAAATGAATAACTTTAAAAGTTAACTTAGAACCCTTTAAATAACTTATATATAAATTATATTTCTACTTCTGTTATATAACTAATCTTTATTTTTTATATATAGTTATAAAGTTTCCTTATATACATTTTTTTATTACTTGTTTTATTACTATATTATTTGGTATAAACTATTGATATCAAATTAAAAAAGGGAGGGGAATTTTATGAAGCTTGAACAGATAAATTATATAATAGAAGTTGCAAAACTTGGCTCTATTAACAAAGCTGCAAAGTCGTTACTTATGAGCCAACCTAATTTAAGTTTATCAATAAAATCTTTAGAAGATGAACTTGGCTTTACTATTTTTAAAAGATTACCTAGAGGCATAGAATTGACTAAAGAAGGTTGCATATTTTTACAACATGCTAAATCCATCAACACCTCTATGGATTCTATAAATAAATTAGCTAAAAAAAATAACACTATTTCACCAATAAACTTTTTTATTTCTGTTCAATATAGTTCCACAGTATTTTACACCCTTGTTGATTTAATTAAAAAATATAGGGACGCTGAATTAGATTTTAAAATACAACAAACAGATTTTTTTAGTATCATAGATAACATTAATCATGGTCATTGTGATATAGGATTTATTAGTATTCCTAATACTCAAAAATTTTTAATAGATAATATATTAAAAATGAATGGCTTAGAGTTTATACATTTATCTAATACAAGGTTATGTGCATACATGGATTCTAGCCACCCATTATCTATAAAATCATCTGTATCATTAAGTGACTTACTTAAATACCCTTTGGCTCACTTAAATATATCAGATAAGTATTTTTTATATTCATCTTTTCTAAACCAAATTAAATTTGACGATTTTAAACAAAAAATATCAGTAGATGATTATTGTTCATTATTATTTTTACTTAAAGATTTAAATGCTATTACCTTTACATTTAAATTTGATAATCTGACACCTATGCCTAACATAGAATCTTTTCAGGGAACTTTTAAAAGCATCGACTTAAATGAAGATATCACTTGTTCCTTTGGCTATATAAAGCCTATATCCTCTGAACTTTCTCCAATTGCAGAAGAATTCTTGGAAAACTTCAAAAGTATTTTATAGTGAACAATCCTCAGAGTTAAAGTTATATATTTATTAAATGATAATATTTATTAATTCTTAACTGCTTTGGGGACTGGCTAACTTTTTTAATTTATGGTAAGAAAATTTAAAGAGCTGGTTTTTATTTAATGAAGTTACATTGGTGGTGCCTGTCCAATTTATTACAGTGCTACACTTTGTTATTAACCTTTACTTTTGATTTTCTCTGAAATCTTAAATTTACTCCATTCAAATTCAAACTTAAAGATACATATAACGTAAAACGTAAAAGGTAGATTGAGTACTTGACCCTATCTACCTTTAAACTTTTCTTTTAAATTATGATAAACACTCTTCTCCATTACTAACCATAACTAGAGTATCTCCACTTTCTATAACAGTAGAACCTTTAGGTACTACTATTTCTCCTTTTCGTTTTATCATAACTATTAGAATTTCTTCTGGAATATTTGCATCCATAATAGTTTTATCTACCCATTTATTATTTTCTGAAACACTTATTTCCTTAATTTCAGTACATTTTTCTTCCTTATAGTCATTAAATGTTTTTAGAACCGTAGTTTTATTATCTACTAAATCTAGTTTCTGTGCTACTTTTGGTATTAATGTACCTTGAATTGCTACAGAGAATAGTGCTATAAAGAATATTATATGATATATGTCATTTTCTATAGGCACTCCATAAGTTACAGCATAAATTGCAAAAACTATTGATGCTGCACCTCTTAAACCTACCCAGGAAATAAAAACTTTTTCTTTATTTGAAAATTTAAATGGTTTTAATATGATAAATGTGGCTAATGGTCTTGCAATAAATATCATAAATATTGATATTGCTGTTGCTATTCCAATAACATATGGTAATTGGGATGGAAATGATAGAAGACCTAACATAAAGAATAATCCTATTTGCATTATCCAAGAAACACTATCAAAAAAGTGAAATAAACTTTTTTTATGTGGTATCTTGCTATTACCTATAATTATTCCAGCCATATATACACTTAAGTATCCATTTCCTCCAATAAATTCACTTAATGAATATGAAAGTAATGCAATAGCTGTTATAAATATAGTGTAAAAACCTTCTACTTCAAAATTTGCTTTTTTTACTATATAAACCGATGCCTTTGCAAGTATAGTTCCTACTAATAATCCAAATATTATTTGTGCTAATACCATTGGAACTATGTTACCTACACCTGAATTAGACATCAATGTTAATATAACTAAAGTTAACATATATGCAATAGGGTCATTACTGCCGCTTTCTACCTCTAATAAAGATGCCAATGAACCCTTTAAATTTAGCTCTTGTGCACGGAGTATTGTAAATACCGATGCAGCATCAGTTGATGCTACTATTGCACCTATAAGCAGACCTTCTAAAAGATTCATTCCAAGTACAAAACTACAAAATAATCCTGTAAGACCTGCTGTTACTATAACGCCTAATGTTGACATTAATATTGATGGAATAGCTGTAGGCTTTGCCATCTTCCAGTTTGTTCCGAATCCGCCATAAAACATTATGAAAACTAATGCAAAAGAACACACTAGTCTAGTTAGCTCATAATTATCAAAATATATTCCTACAACACCATCTGATCCAAATAGCATTCCTAGGACAATAAAAACTAAAAGCATTGGAACTCCAAACTTGTAAAAAACCTTGCTGGATGTTATGCAGATTAATAAAACTAATCCACAAGCAATCATTAATTCAATCATAATACCTCCTTAAAAAAATATTTAGTGTATATACAATAAATTATACCAAAGTATCCACTAATATTTAGCCATTTAATTAAATAGTAACAGTTTATTAAGATTTATCATATAAATAATGTAAAACTTGTAAATATAAATGCCTTACAATAATCTTTTTTAATTGTTTTATAACCTTATGATGATTTATTTTATAAATTTTATGCAATTAAATTCATAAAACTTTTAGATAATAATCTTTATAAAAGACCCTCATTGAAATACATTTAATTATTGTATATAATACCCATTTATATAGTATATTTTATAATCTATAAATATATTTATTAAAATGAGGTGTGATAAATGAAATCTAACTATTTAAAATTTTTATTATAAATTTACAATATTGATTATTTTAATTTTATTTATTTTTGTAGAAATTCATCTTAAGAAAAAAGATTGATTGGTAAAATATATTAGGTTATATATAGGGTTCCAAGTTAATTTCTAAAATTATTCATTTATCAAATGAGAAAACTCAAATTAATATTTTATTAATAACTAACAGATTATTTTAGTTAAAAGTTAAGAGTGAATATTCATAATTCTTAACTAAATATATTTGCATTTATTTTTCTCAACTGATAACAAAAATTTGATGTATAAATTTAAGTTATAGATTGCATCCCTATAAATAAGGACAGTTTTAAATTAAAATTTTAAAACTGTCCTTGCTTAAAATCAGAAACACTAAACTTATACTTAATTTAATATTTTTTTCTTTTATATGTTGTTACAAATAACATTGCAAGTAGTACTAATACTAATCCTGCTCCATAAATTATAGCATCACTACCAATGGAAGTAGTCGCAGTTTGTCCTGACATTCCTTTATGTCCGCCCATATTATTGCCTTGCATGTTTTGAAATTTGCTAATCATGCTTTCATCTACGCCCAATTCCTCTAACTGTGCTTTTTCTTCATCCGTTAGTTCATCCGCACTTTTTCCTTTTAAAATTGACATAACTTGTTGCATATTTTCCATGTTAGGCATACCATTATTATCACCTTGGTTTTGATTATTGCCATTTATATTAGGCATTCCGTTCCCATTATCACCTTTCATGCCACCGCCCATTGATTGTTCACCTAATGCTTTTAAATTTAATGTTGTATTTACATTTCCATATTCTGTAGATGATTGCTCTCCACTTAATTGAGCTAATACACTTTTAGTTCTATCTTCACCAAAAGTAAGTAACTCAGGAATAGAATTTTTATATTCTTCATAAGTAAAGAAAGCAGTAGCATCAGTTTTTACATAATCACCAATTAATTTATCTAGATTTGTAACTGAATTTGCAAATGTACCATTATTAAAATACTCGTTAGCAATCTTTTCTAAATATTCATGATAAAGTTCCTTATATTCATCAACTTCTAAAAGTTTTCCTATTAATGGCGCATCTTCTAAATTACCTGTAACTGGTGAATCAATAGGAAAATTCACTGCTTTCGTACCATCACTTACAGAAAATCCTGCAAAAGACATATTTAAATCCCATGGAAGCATTTCACATACTCCATCTTTTTCGTAAAGATAATAATTGTGATACATTCCACCTGAATAACTATCTAAATTAACTAAGAATGTATTTACAGCAAAGTATTTTAATACTTCTTCAACATTTAAATAATCTTCAAGGTTAGTTCCGTCATTAAGATTCTTCATCATATCAATTACTTTTTCAAACTCTGCATCTGTAGTGCTTTTAAATATAGCACTATCTCTAAGTGTAGAATAACTATCTACATTATCGTCTGTATACTTTAAATCTGCACCGTTACTATTTCCACCCATTCCACCAGGCATTCCTCCTGGCATTCCTTGTTTATTATTATCCTTATTCCCATTTTCATTTGTATTATTTTGCTCATTATTTTCAGGTGCTTGTCCATTTGGCATATTACCATCTACTTGTCCACCATTAGGCATTTCCCCGCTAGCATTATCTGGCACATTACCGCCAGCAGGCATTTGTGGCATACCTTCTGGATTTTCTCCACCAACCATATTTCCATCATTTTGAACTTGTCCTTTATCAGGAACATTGCCACCTTTTTCATCACCATTCATCTGTGGCATATCTTGTTTTTCTCCACCTTTATTGGCTCCTACGCCCATAGTTTCTGGCTTATAAAGATTCCCTGCTAATTCTCCATAATTTTTTTCAATATATCTTTCATCTATAACTTCAACACCTAAATATAATCCCCAGTCTTCACCATTAATTTTTATGTTGCTATAAGAATATTCTGGTGTTGGAATTCCTAAAAATTTATATATATCATAAGATAGATATTCTTTCATATAAGTTGCATCTGATATATTATTGTTTAATGCAAGTTTCTCTATACCATGATAAGTTTGTCCATCAACATACTGATCAAAATCAATTTTTAAACTATACCTATCTGTAGTACTATCGTTCGCTACAGAGCTTAAACTTGAATTACCCTTAGGTCTAACCCCTACATTTGTAAAAGTTTCTCCATTTATAGTTATATCTGCACTACGATATTCTTCATCTGTGGCATTTTCTAAAAGCCATTGCCAATCACTTTCATCTATTTTAATATCTATTTCTGTTATACTGTTTTGATCTAAAACATCAGTAATAGTGGAATTTGAAGTTACCTTACTACTATTTGGATTTACAAATACTATTGAAACTACAATGAATATTACTGCTAGTATCATAGTTATTATAGATACATATCCACTATTTTTTTCATTTATCACCCTATATCACCACCTTGTTATAAATATAGTCAAACAAGCTCAAATTTAAATTTATATTAATAGTTAACAGCTTCCTCAGTTAAAAGTGAATAGTTGCAACGCTTTGCAGCTCAAGTACTGGTTCTTTGCTTGGTAATTTATTTTTATCTAGCCTTTTTATTGAGTACTAGAGTTTTTTATGGTGGTACAACTAAATGAACCTGTCCTCCTTGTTACGGCTGTAAAATTAGATCTTAGCTTTTGTTAGTTTTATATCTAACCTCAAGTTTTACTCCATTCAATTCAAAAGAAACTGGAGTTCAGTTTCATCTATCATTGTCATTTGTCAAATGTCCATTGTCAATTTTCAAAGAACTACCTCAACTAACCAATCAATTCCTCCAAGTTCTACCGCCATCACAAGAGGGACGGACGCGTAATTGGCTACTCTCTATTTTATGGAACTACACTATTCGTGCCTGTCCCATTTGTTACGGCTGTGCATTTTGAATATATCTTTAGTTCGTTTTATATCCTAAACTCAGGTTTTACTTCCTTAAATTCAAGCTTTTCCCCCTACATACTTAGCCCTCTAGGCCATATAATCTCCGTTATAACTTACTAAAACAACATTTGAAACTCCATGAATATTGGATACTTCATTAACAAAAGCTGTCGTAGCATTTTTAAGCTTAATTTCAACAGTCATTTCAATTCCATTTGATGGTGAAATTGTTTTAGATTTAACTGCATATTTACTAACACTCTTTGATACTAATTGAAGTACACTTTTTTCACTATTGTCATTTTCACAGTTAACTACTAATATATATGGGTTATTAACTGTATTTTTGTTAGAAAATAAAACCATAACGATTCCTATAAAAATCGCTCCTATTACTGCTAATGAAATAAGTCCTGCTCCTAATACTATACCTTCACTTATTGACCAAAATAGAAAAGCAATATCCATTGGCTCTTTAACTGCACTTCTAAAACGAACAATAGAAAGAGCACCAACCATACCAAGAGAAAGAACTACATTAGATGTAACTGCTAATATAATTAATGTTGTTACTAAATTAAGTGCTACTAGTGACATTCCAAAGTTTGCTGAATACATAACCCCTTTGAATGTTTTTTTATAAACTTGCATTATGAAAAGTCCTATTACAAATGCAAGAGCCATTGCAATTAGCATGTCTAAAATTGATACTGCGCTCATTTTTTCAATGAAACTTGATTTAAAAATGTCTCCAAAATTGATACTTTGTTCTCCCATCATATTTCCTCCTTATATCTTATAAAAATTTTTAATAAATAATTTAACCATATATTCTAGATGCAGCATACTTTGAAATAGCAGTTGCCCTACGGTCATTAGTTTGTATGATATGTTGTATTATTTCTGGTAAAAATTCATCATACTTAACTTCAAGCACTACAAAAGTATTATCTATAGAACTTATAGTAGGTACATTTGCATCAAAGATACTTTTACTATGAATTCCAGTTCTTATATCCTTATCAAAGGTTATTCTTACATTACCTGTTGGGTATATATAAGCTTCTCTTGTGTAATCCACTATAGTTCTAGGTTTTAGCAAATCACCTTTCATCTTTGCATATAATTCCACAAATAATGGTGTATTACTATGCTTTAAAAACTCAATATCGCCTTCAATTATTTTCTCACACTGCTCTTTTGTTATTTTTGCACTATCTTTTCCACATAACCCATTTATTTTAGACTTTTTTTCTAGCTTAATAAATGAATAATCATCGTTGTAAAACCTTATACGAAATTTTTCTCTACGATTTATTCCATTAATCTTTTCCATTAAAGCCTTGTCATTTAAGTTATCAAAATAAAGACTTCTAATTTTATATTCATTGTTTTGGTTAGCATTTTTGTCTAACCTCATAATCTGGGTTAACCTATTCTTGATAGCCATATAATCTGACATGTTTATATAATGCTTAAGCTCATGTCTAAACTTCTTTTCAGCCATAAATTCAACACCTCCAATCTCTTAACAATACCTATTCTATATAGTGAACCTTAATATTTCCTTAACAGTTACAATAAAAAATAAAGCATTCTACTGGTAATTTTTCCATTAGAATGCTTTATCTTTAAATTCCTTATTTTATTATCTTAGGCACAATTAATACGAATTCAGTTCCCTTTTTATATGTAGATGTTAACTTAATTTTTATTCCTAAAGTGTTTGATATAGACTTTAATAAACTAAGCCCAATTCCACTTCCATTTATATTTTTCCCTCTTACATCTGCACTTCTAAAAAATCTATCATATATACGTTCTTGTTCCTCTTCCTTAATTCCTATACCGTTATCTTTAACCGTTATTTTTATAGCCTTATTTATCTCCTCAAATGTTAAGACTATACTTCCACCTTTTTCAGTATACTTGAAGGCATTTTCAAGAAGTATTATAATCATTCTTTTTACCTTGCTATAATCCCATCGTACTTTTATATGCTCAATAGGTTTATTTATATAAAACTTCTTACCTTGAAATTCAGCTAAATCCATATAAAACTCACTTATATCACTAATTAAACTATTAAGATTAAATTCTGTAACATTAACATTTACATCAATATCTTCTTTAGATAGTAATAATAAATCGCTGGTTAACTTCTCAAGACTTTTAATTTCACTCATAATTTTAGAAATATGCTCAAAATCTTTATCCATACTTTGAACCCATGAATTTGCTATAATTTCTAACCTTCCCTTAATTACAGCTAAAGGAGTTCGCATTTCATGTGAAGCATCTTGTACAAAGAACACTTGTTTATCATAAGCTTCCTTTACAGGCTTTATTATTTTTGATGAAAGGATATATGATAAAACTAATGCTACTATAATTAAAAGCATTAAACTAAGTATAATGGAAGTTTTCAATTGTGACATTGATTGTATTTCTGAATCTACATTAACTAGTAATTGTGTTGTAAATTCACGATTTTTAAAAGTAATTCCTCGAAATTCATATCCATTATGATTTATCTTTTGCACATCATTATCTACATTGTCTTTAAAATTTGGTAATACACTTGCATCAAAATAAGGATTAGGGTTGATATAGTATACTTCTTCCCCTACATATACAATGGTTATTACTTTAGGTAACATTGGTGGTGGAAATTTATTTTCTTTTTGGTTAAATAAGAAGTTTCCTTCATGAATTTTGCTATTTAAATATTTATCTACAGCATTTTTTTGTTCATACAACTGATCATCTATATTAGTAAAAACTCTTGATTTATATAAAGTTGTAGTTATTATTGCAAAAATGAATAAACAACCAAATACTATAACTGTACTTATAAGTGTTACTTTTCTTTTAGTACTACGAAAAATATCTTTTCTTTTCATTCTACTCTCCAATACTTTCGTCAATTAAATATCCCATTCCCCTTTTAGTTATAATATATTTATCATATCCAAAACCACTTAGTTTTTTACGTAATCTACTCATATAAACTTCAATAATTTCTGTTGATGCATCACTATCATATCCACATATATTATCAAAAATTTGTTCTTTAAAGAGCACCACTCCCTTATTGATAACTAAATACTCTAAAAGGTTATATAGCTTTTCATTAAGTTCTATTTCTTTACCTTCTATATATACTTTTTTAGTTTTCATATTGATTTCCATATTTTTTAGTTCAAGTATGTTAGAATTTTTTATCTTTCCCATACTTTTTAAAATAGAATTAATTCTAGCCTTTAATTCTTCCATATAAAAAGGTTTTGTAAGATAATCATTTGCACCTAAATCAAAAGCTTTAAGTTTATCTCCTAACTCTTCTTTTGCTGTTAATACAATAACTCCTACATTTAAACTCTTTTTAGAAATGTAATTTAATACACTCATACCATCTACTTCTGGTAGCATTAAGTCTAATATGACCACATCATAACAATAAGCATTTAAATACTCTATAGCATCAGAGCCATTATATACAGACTCTATCTCCACATCATTTTTAAAATATTCTAATATGTTTTCAACTATCTTTATATTATCCTCAACAAGTAATACTTTTATCATATTCTCCCCTCAACTCCTAAAAAATTTTATAATATAATAATTATAGTACTGCTTCCTTTAAACTACCTTAACAAATATTTTTTTATCTTTAAAAACTTTATTTTTAGTTTATCCAAATATATAAATATAAACTATATAAAAATAAGCTAATATAAAATTTAAGATTAATATTTTACTGCTAGTTAACAGCTTATTTTAGTTAAGATTTATTAATCTTAACTCTTAACTCTTTTAAGGGGGACTGGCTAACTTTTTTTATTTATGGCAATTAAATTTAAAGAGCTACTCTCTGTTTTATGGGTATACATCTTTCGTGCCTGTCCCATTTGTTATGGCTGTAAACTTTGAATATAGCTTTTGTTTTTTTTATATCTCAAACTTAGAATTTACTCCCTTAAATTAAAAAGAAACTGGCAGTCCAGTTTCAACTAACATTGTCAATTGTCCTCTGTCCATTGTCAATTTTTCAAAACTTTCTATCTCAACTAAGTAAGCATATATCCTATGTTACACCTCCATCACAAATGGGACAGGCACGGTAAATTTATTTTCTTCGCTAACACTTGATACTCTTCTAGTTTTATATTTTTCAACTAATAACTCAAAGCCAGTCCCGAACAACTACGCAGCAAAGCTACTATTTTAGTACCGGCTTTGATTACTTTAATTTTTATTGATAACTTTATGATTTCACTCATAAAACAACTTATGGAAAATATATTTTGCTACGCCTGTCCTTCTTGTTTAGGCTGTGAACTTCGAATTTAGCTTTAGTTTAATTTAATATCATAAACTCAGAATTTACTCCATTAAATACAAAAGAAACTGGACTCCAGTTTCATCCTAAACTATTAACTCTTACCTTTTAACTATTAACTATTAATATTCTTAATCCTAGCGATACCCAAAATTTTAAAATGCATATTTAATATAATAAATAAAAAATAGAATTTCAAACTAAAAAAGCACTCCTTTAAAGTTATTTTTAAAGGAATGCTTTTTTAACACAATATTATTTTAATATTTTTTATATCTAATTACTCTCATAGCATTTAATATAGCTAGTACAGCCACGCCTACATCTGCAAATACAGCATCCCACATTGTTGCCATTCTTAAACTTCCTAGTATTAAAACTATTATTTTAACACCTAATGCAAATACTATATTTTCTACAACTATTTTTCTTGTTTTTTTAGATATATTTATCGCTGTAGCTATTTTAGATGGTTCATCTGTCATTATAACAACATCTGCTGCCTCTATTGCTGCATCAGAACCAAGTCCACCCATTGCTATTCCAATGTCTGCTCTTGCTAAAACTGGAGCATCATTTATTCCATCACCAACAAATGCAACTTTTTTATTTTTAGATTTAGCTTTATCTACTTCCTCTAACTTTTCAACTTTATCTTGAGGTAATAGTTCATAATAAACTTTATCTAAACCTAAAGTTTTTCCAACTTTTAATGCAACTTTTTCATTATCTCCAGTAAGCATTACTGTATTTTTTACTCCATTTGATTTCAGCTTTGCTATTGCCTGTTTTGCATCATCTTTTACTGTATCTTCTATAATTATGCTACCTATAAATTCTTTATCTATTGCAACATAAATTACTGTTCCTACTGTATCAACCTTACTAAATTCTATATTATTGCTTTCCATTATTTTAATGTTTCCAGCAACTATCTTCTTGCCTTCAACATAAGCAATAATACCCTGTCCAGCAATCTCCTCATGTTTTTCTATCTTAGAATTATCTATATCCTTTTTATAAGCATTAACCACTGATTTTGCTATTGGATGATTAGAAAAACTTTCAGCATAAGCTGCATATTCTAATACTTTTTCTTTATCATAATTATTACTGCTGTTAACAGTGGTTACATTAAATACTCCTTTAGTAAGAGTTCCTGTTTTATCAAAAACTACTGTTTCTATATCTTTTAATATTTCTAAATAGTTACTTCCTTTAATTAAAACTCCATTTTTAGATGCTGCACCAATTCCTCCAAAGAATCCTAATGGAATTGAAATAACAAGTGCACATGGACAAGAAATAACTAAGAATATTAATGCTCTATATCCCCAATCACTAAATGTTGCACCTTCAACAAATAACGGTGGAATAATAGCAAGTAAGGCTGCTGATATAACAACTATTGGTGTATAATATTTGGCAAACTTAGTTATAAAGTTTTCTGCCTTTGCCTTACGGTTACCTGCATTTTGAACCAAATCAAGTATTTTAGCTACAGTAGATTCTCCAAAAGGTTTAGTTACTTTAACAGTTATAACACCACTTTGATTTATAAAACCACTTAAAACCTCATCCTCTTTTTCAATAGTTCTTGGCATTGACTCTCCAGTTAATGCTGAAGTATCTACCATTGTAGTTCCATCGACTACAACTCCATCTAGTGGTACTTTTTCTCCAGGTTTTACAACTATATATTCTCCTATATTAACTTCTTCTGGCGATACAACAACTATATCATTACCTTTTTTTAAGTTAGCAAAATCCGGCCTAATATCCATAAGACTTGATATTGACTTACGTGAATTATTTACTGCTATATGTTGGAACAATTCACCTACTTGATAGAATAACATAACTCCTACACCTTCAGGATATTGTCCAACTATAAAAGCTCCTATTGTTGCTATTGTCATTAAGAAGTTTTCATCAAATATTTGACCTCGAGCTATATTTTTAACCGCTCTTAAAACAATTTCTCCACCAACAATAACATAAGCTATTAAAAATATAATTAACTCTATATTATTTTCTAAATTTAATATATTACCTATAAGAAAAATAGTTCCGCCTAATATTAATTTATTAATTTCCTTTTTATGCTCTTTATATATAGAGCTTTTTTCTTTTTTTAAACCACTATTATTTTTTTCTATAGTTTCCTTATCTAAAACTTTAACCTGTGGTTCTAGTTTTTTAACTATTGATTTTATTTCCTCTGAAATTATTGGAATGTTTTCTTCCTCATCATATTGAAAAACTAAAGTCTTATTCATAAAATTTAAATTTGCTGCCTTAACACCTTTAATTTCTCTTGTTTTATTTTCTATCTTCGAAGCACAATTAGCACAATCTAAACCTTCTAAAATCAACTCTTTTTTATTATTTTTTATTTCTTTCGGTTGTATTTTATTAATAATGTCATGATTATGATCATGTCCACCACAGCAATTACTACCATGGTCATGTCCACTGCAACAATCTTCTTTATGATTATGCTCATGGTTATCTCTACTACAACAACTATTATTTTCAGCCTTTATAATTTCTATTTTCTTTGCATTTAATGCTGGCTTTAAAGGAATAGTTTTTTTATCCTCTTTAATAATTACGTGCGGTTCTATTTTATTTACTATTTTTTTTATTTTTAATAAGGTGTCTTCATTTGAATCTTCATCTTTTGTTTCAAAAAGGAGACTTCTAGTCATAAAATTAACTGTAACATCTTTTATATCATCTAATTCTTTTATTTTATTTTCTATTTTTGAAGCACAATTAGCACAATGTAAATTCTCTAAAACTAATTGTTTTTTACTCAAAACATTCACCTCCAAACTATGAACATATGAATAATTGTTCATATGTTAATATTATAATACTCCTTTACCCTCAAAAGTGTCAACGTTTTTTTGAAAATTTATTTTAAATTTAAAACTACATCTTATATAAAAATACTTTAAAGTTATTGAATAAATTTAAATTGGAACTTGTTTCACTATATTTATAGGATTCCAAATTAGTGACTAAAATTATTCTTGGTAATTTTTTATAAAAAAAATAACCAACATCTAATAGTTACTTTATAATATAACTGTAGAATATTGGCTTTTAAATCTAACACTTTTGAAATTATATTTTATATTTTCATAATTAAATTTTTATAAAAATCTTTTTCATACCCAACCTTTTTTAGTTTTTTATCTTTAATAAGCTTTTGTACTCGTGAAATGATAATTTTATCATTTATTCTATTTCCTTTTTCTAAATTTATATTATAAATAGAATCAAAAATTATATCTTTTATATTTTTAGGTGTATAGTCAATACATTCAAATATAAATTGATCATAATAATCTATATCTACACCTACAATTTTTCCATTTTCAAAACTTCTCAATTCCTTATTTTCAATCATAAGTTCTTCCCATGTTTCATAATAAAAAATTTTTTCTTCAAAACTAACCGTTCTTTTTAAATTCATATATGATAAAACATCCTCATAATTAATTTCTCCTACACACCAAACTATTGAATTATTATCTTTAACTTGCTTGTGTATTTCTGAAGTATTAATATAATAAACTTTTGCTTCTGAATTTTTTAATTTCCACATCACATATAACATTCCACAAAATTCAAAAGGGCTATTACTATACCATATTACTACCTCTTCATACTTACGTATTTCTTTTTCAAAATTTTTATATTCAATTTCAAAACTATTTTCCCAACAATTAATATCATTAATTGTTAATAAGAATGGTTTTCCTGTATATCTATCTAAGTCAGATATTTCTCCAATTGATAAGTCATCTGAAATACATACTACAGATTTAATAATTGGATAAGACGCTCTAAGTAAGTTCATTGCATTTTCACCAAAACATATATTCAATATTTTTTCTGTTTTCAATAATAACATCCCCTTTAAGTATGTTTCATCTAGATTACCTATGTTTTTTCAAAGTTTTTGATTAAATAAGCAAATCATTTTAGTTATTGCAATTACTTTAGTGGTGTCATTAACTAATGCCCTTGATCTTATCTAAGGTTAAAATTTAAAGATATAGAAACTTTAATACTTTGAGCAATATTTGGTGAGTTTTTTTAATTTTATCATAGGGAAGTCTTTTTCCTCTTAAATGATTGTTGTACTTTTGGGAAAATCAATGACAAGGTTGTTCCTTTGTAACCTCCTAAATTATGTGATTGAACATTTACTCTAATATTCAAATCATTAGCCATTTTCTGAACCAAATACAATCCCATTCCCGTAGATCGACTCAAATAGCTTCCCGTAACCCCTGTAAACCCTTTATCAAAGATAAACGGCAAATCAGATGGTGGTATGCCTAAACCATTGTCATTGATATACAAAACAATTTGCCCTGTATCTGTATCTTCTTTCACTTCAAAACGAAGCAAAGGAGAAGTTTCTTTATCTGAATATTTCACACTATTGCTAATTATCTGCCCTAAAATAAACATAAGCCCTTTTTGATCAGATACAACCTCATAATCTTCATTTGAACATTCAATATGAAAGCCTGCTTCTTCTAAAAGCGTAGAATTATCCTCAACAGCTTCCATGCATATATTTAGAATTGACAATGGCTCCCAATAATAATCTTTGTGCACAGCGCCCAGACGGGAAAAATAAAGAATTTGTTCTACGTCCTGCCTAATATAGTCACGAGCATATAACATTCTTGTGTGAACAAGTGGAGATATTTCATCTTTTCGATTATCCAATAACAATGTCATTAGTGATAAGGGCCTTTTGATTTCATGTACCCAGTTTTCGATATAATTCTCATAATCTATAACCTGTGTATTTCGCTTATCCACTTCCACTTGCTTTTCTCTTAAATACTGCCCAATCTCATGGATGTATGGACGTAGTGATGCAGAAGCGATTTCACTTAACAAATATTCATTTGTTTCATCCGGTTCTAGCAAAAAATTTTGGAATGCAAGGTTCTCTTTTTTACGTTTTCTAATGATAAGCGTAAGTGGTATGATAAATGCAGATAAAATAACAAAAAGCATAAGACCGGCAAGTTTAAGAAAATCTCCCGGATATGCCACCCATGCAAAAAACAGAAATAAAATATCAACATAAATCAATGAAATCAACCAAATCTTGCAAGAAGAAATATGGGCGAAAATAGTATGTATTTTTTTCATAAGTTCACCCACTCTCTTAATCGATACCCCTGTCCTCGCACTGTTTCAATGCGATTATCAATACCAAAATTTCGCAATGTTTTTCGTAAACGAGTGAAATTCACTTGTAGTGCATTTTCATCTATAAATTCATTCGTATTCCAGATAGCATGACACAATTCAGACCTTGTGACGATATTAGGACTATTAATCAATAAGGTAAGCAATAGCTTTCCCTCATTTGGTGGTAAAATATAAGAATTTTTGCCAATATAGATTGTAAAAGTGTTGGGGTCAATCCTAAAATTTCCACCATTTAATAAACCTTGATGTTCATTTTTTGAGGTTCTACGCAACAGATTTTTGATACGAGCTAACAAGCGTTCCATGTTGCACGGCTTTGTTAAATAATCATCTGCGCCTAATCCCAACGCGTGCAATTCATCCTGTAATTTATCTCTTGCAGTCAATATCAATATGTTGCCAATACCTTTGGACTTTAGTGATTTGCAGATTTCAAAGCCTGATTGATAAGGTAAATTTATATCAAGTAATATTAAATCGGGAGCAAGTTCAAGTATTTGAGAAACTGCATTTTCAAAATTTGATATTGGCAACGCTTCATATCCCGATTTATTTAAAAGATAAATCAGCTCCTCCCTCATGTATATATCATCTTCAACCACAATAATCCTAGTCAATAAAACCTCCTCCTCTCTTTATTACAATAGCGGTATACACAGTTATTTAGGAATTTGTCTTCCATTTTAATTTTCCTATTTCACGATTTGCTGTTCGTGCAACGGCTACTGCATAAATTACCAATACAAGAATAACACTAACTGCCATTATAAACATAAGTGGATAGGACTGTCCAATCGTAGTTTGGGAAGAATGAAGATGTTTTTGCATAGCATACAATCCAACAGAACCGCTTATGCACGCTAATAAAAGCGGAATCAAAAAATACCACATAACCTGTTTGTTTATTGATTTTTTCATTTGCTCATGATTTGCTCCTAACATTGACAACGTTAAATATCTTTTTTTAGTTGCATGCATTTGTGTTAAAAATTGTAAAGAAAGAAGTGAACAAGCGATAATTAAAAACATAAATCCCATATATAAAGTCGTATAACTTTCTGAAATCACATAAAACAACTGACGCCCAAAATTGTTCAAGTAGCTTTCATAAACGAAGCCAGATGGTTTCAATAAATGATTTGCGTCCATAATTGATTTCATTAAGCCATCTTCATTGGCCATTTCTTCTGGGATACAGAAGTTCCAATAAACCATGCAGGTATCAGGGTCTACATATTTTTCAAATACTTCATCTGAAACAATCAATGCTTTAGTAATGAGGATATTTTCGTCAGCAGTCAGACCTTTCATAGGCGCAGATGAAACAAAAAAGAACGGCTCACCATCAATAGAAAGAAGCGACGTATTCGTGGATTTTGCAGTTGATGAAATTTCATTCAGCATTGAAAATTCGTCTTCCTGCGCAGAACCACGGAAGTCAGGGTTTATATAAAATACTGCTTCATTCTCACCAAGTGTCAAAGGAACTTCACCGGATGATTCCAGTAGTCTATTGTATGTAGATACTGGAATTAAATATGGTGTAGAGCTATCAGTACTAATAATTCCTAAGATATTTAATGCCGGAGGATTATCAGGACCAATCGTATAGCTTAATGCACCTTGTGTAGCAGGATCTACTACATCTGGTGGTAAATGCTGCACAACTTCTTCTCTAAATTTCGTCCAATCCACAAAAGAATTTATGCCATCGGTCCCAGGTTTTTTCATATTTCCTGTTTCAATACGGTTCAAATGTGCCACATAAGGTTTCATCTTTTCAGAAGAAAGATATCGTTCTACCATCTTATCGTCGCCCATCACAGTAAAATCATAAATAGAAAAACTCCTGCTCAACTTATCAATGTTCGAAATAATACTGACTGAACCGTTAGTAATCAACATAATTGTAAGCATCATCAAAATAGATGATACGCTGACTGAAATATATTTACTTACAATATTTTCTTGTAACTGTCGTAAAGTGAACGTATAAAGTCCCTTTGTCGCTTTGTTTTTAACAGAACCGGCAAATAGACTTAATAGTCTCGCCAACCCTCGAATAAAAAAAAGTGTTCCTACAATACCAAAAATCACAGCAACAAGATTTCCGATAAAAAAATGCTTCAAAATAATCCAATATGCTACAACTAAAAATACAACACCAGCAAGTAATGTAAAAAAACCACCACCTACTTTTCCAGTATCTTGTTTTTTTTCTATTTCTCCATAAATCAACTGGTAAACTTCTTGTTTCAAAATTTCTCCACCTAAGATAAACAAAGTTAATGCCTGAATTAGCAAAAGTCCAATCACTGTCCAGACAACTGCGACCATAGAAAAACTGGATTGGTGTGCAATTACTCCTTGCCCAACCAAACGTGCAGTGGCAAGACTGATGATTTCTGATAAAAAGCCACCACAAATAATTCCTCCGCAAAGAGCTAAAAGAGATGTAATAACCCCCTCCATCATAAGTTGAAAGAACAGGTGTTGCTTTTTCATACCAAACATCAAATAAAGTCCTAATTCCCGGCTACGACATTCAAGTTTATATTTATTTGCAAACACAACAAGGAAAAATACAAACAATAACCCACACAGATAAACCATCGGCAGCACTGTTGTCAGCAATTTATCTACAGCATCACTTTCAAATTCTCCTAAAAATCTTATGACATCTTGTTGCCCTAAAGAAAGAACGATATAAAATGCCGCCACAGCTGTTACCATTGTGAGAAAATAAATCAGATTTTCATCTCGACTTCTTTTTGCATTGCGCCACGCCAGATTAAAGAACATTCGCACTTCCTCCTCCCATTTGAGCCATTCCCTGTAAAATACGGTCATAAAATTCATCTCTTGTTTCCGTTGGAATTTGTCGACGCAACTCATGAAAAATCTTACCATCCTGTATGAATAATATTCTGGAACAAAAACTTGCTGCATTAGGGTCATGGGTAACCATTAAAATTGTTCTATTCTTTATTTGATTGATTTCTTGAAGTTTTTCCATTAGAAGCCTTGCTGCTTTCGTATCTAATGCTCCGGTAGGCTCATCTGCCAAAATAATATCCGTGTCAGAGATTAAACAGCGGGCTGCTGCTACACGTTGCTTTTGTCCACCAGACATTTGCGATGGAAATTTAGAAAGTACATCTGTGATTTTTAGGAAACTTGCAATATCGTTTAATTTTTTCTCTGATAAGCATACGTCTGCGTTGTGTATGGATAAAGGAAGCAATATATTTTCTCTCCCAGTTAAATTATCCAACAAAGCAAAGTCCTGAAATAAATAGCCAATTTTATTACCACGATACATAGCTAGTTCATTACCGTTAAAAGCACTGATATTTGTTCCAGAAAGTAAAATCTGACCGGATGTTGGCTTAATAATCGTAGCAATACAATTAAGTAATGTTGTCTTTCCCGAACCACTGGCTCCCATAATTCCTAAATATTCTCCGGGAAGAACATCAAAAGTAATACCATTTAATGCTTTTGTGGGAATACCGACTTTTTTATAAGATTTATGTAAGTCTCTGACTTCTAATATTTTTTCTGTATAATTCATAAATAGGCACCTCTCATTCATTCTCTTTATCCTAATTTACAAGTTAATTTTATATTATAGTGACCTGATATTATACTTACATTCATTGTAAGGTTTATTATTTTAAAATCTTATTGAGCTACTTTCTCCATATAAATCTATTATATATTCTCTACATGTCCAATCTCTCATAAAACCTTTAAACATAATTTTACTTTTGTCTATTTCCTGCTTTTCCATATATGATTCAATTGTTTTAAATACTAATATTTTAATTACAATTAAAAATTACAAACACTATGCCCAATATTATAAGGAAACAAATATGTGCGTAAAGCTAAGCCACTTTATTCTAATAAACCACTTTTCTTTTAATTTATTACTATACTATATAATAATAAAAAATTTAAATAAGTTATTCATTGAAAATTGATTTAGAAACTCTTATAGATTTTTATATTTTATCTAAATAAAACATTACCTCATTACAAAAATTGTACATTTTTAAGATAATTTTACCATAATAAAAAGCCTCAAAATAAAATTTTTATTTTGAGGCTTTGTTTAGGCATAATCAAATAAATAAAAGACCAAATATACTTTGAATCTTTGGTCTTTTATTTCTTTTCATATGCGTTGTATTAATAAAAAAATATATAATTAAAAATTATTCCTATAGCCATTGTAGCTCTTTTATAGTTTTTTCAACTAACTCCATACTCATGTTAGGATTTATAGTTTCTTCATGTCTTATAGTTATTACTGACATAGCTATTGCCACTTTAACTATTTCATCCATATATAAATTATTCATATAACCATATGCTATACCTGATACAAAGGAATCTCCTGCCCCTGTAACATTTTTAACTTCAACTTGTTCACTCTTTACAAGTCCACAACAATTATTATTGCAATAATAAACTCCATCAACATCTAAACTAATAAATACATTTTCTACCCCTTGGTTTAATAAGAATTTACCAGCTCTTTTTGCATCTTCCATATTCTTAATTTTAAATCCACATAACGCTTCTGCTTCTAATCTGTTTGGTTTTATAGTGTGAAAGTATGGTATTAAATGCTTTATATTTACCGCTTTTGCTGATGATATAGGGTCTAATATAAATTTAGTTTCACCCTTAAAAGTTTCTAATATGTATTTAAGTAATTCTGGATTGTCTGAATCTAATACTGTGTATTCCGAATTTCTAATTACATCCGCCTTTGAATCAATAAATTTGCTATCTAGTTTGTTTGCACTCTCCATATCAACTACAGCAGATACCATTTCACCATGCTCATTTAAAACAGCCATATATGTAGGTGTTCTACTATCCTCTAACATTAAAGAATTTTCCATACAATATCCAATTTGTTTAGAATGCTCTATTATATCTTTTCCGTTTTTATCATCACCTATAACAGATATAAATTGAGTATCTACACCAACTCTAGCTAAGTTTTCTGCTATGTTTCTACAAACTCCTCCAAATGATATTTTAATATTTCCTGGTATGGAATCACATGCTTTATATTTATTTCCGCAAAATCCCAAAATATCTATGATTGACATACCAAGTACCAATACATATGAATTATTATCCTTACCCATCATTTTCCTCCTGAACACTTAAAATACTATTTTCTGAGTAACTTATTTTAATATAATTTATATTATAGATTTATAGGGTTCCAAATTAATGTTTTATCAATAACTAACAGATTATTTTAGTTAAAAGTTAAAAGTTGCAACGCTTCGCTAGTTAAGAGTTAATAGTCAATAGTGAATAGTTGCGGTTATTGCTACTCGCTTTTCTCCTAGTAATTCTAAACGTAATTTTATATAAATTTGCAAGTCAAATTATATTAATAGATTAAAAAGAAAGTGGCAACCCAGTTTCAACCATCATTGTCAAATGTCAATTGTCCATTGTCAATTTTTTTTAAATCATTTTCAGAAAGTGGTTGCCACTTTCATCCTAAATTCTTAATTCTTAACTAACTATATTTGTACTTATTTTTCTCAACTGATAACAAAAATTTCATGTATAAATTTAAGTTATAGATTGCATCCCTATATATAACCAAATCTATATTTTCTAAAGCTAATATGTAAGATTATTTCATTTGAATTTTTGATAAATTTAAACAACTACATTTAAATTCCGCTCTTTTTAGGATTACACTTTTATATTTAAATTAACCATTGTATCCCTATATTTTTAAAATCTAATTTATACTTGAAAAAATTTAATTTTTTGTACCAAATAAGTATTATATTGGATAAAATAATCGTTAACTTTTTATCTATTTCAAGTTCAATACTAATTATTTAATTAATAAAATTACACGTATAAATTAAATTTCAAACTTCAATATATGAAAAAATAAAGCATAAGGCATATAAAAAATAAGATGTCAAAGATTTGAAGCATATTTGTCACGATACAAGAAGATAAAATCCAGTCATAGTTGGGCTATGTACGGATTTTGTCGACAAAGAATTCGCGTCAACTAAGCGAGAATATTGACTTATTATTTATTTGATTATACCCAACTTAAATGCCCTATAAAGTAAGCAAAAATGCTTGCTTAAAAAAATTGTACATATAAAATAATAACTTAATATATAACAATAATCAATTATTTTTGACATTTTTGTGACATTTGGGGTAATTTTCTTGTAGTTTTTTGTCTTATTTTCCCCAATTGGAAAATAAATTCTGTAAATTTCTATAAAATAAAAATTGAGGATTGATTTTTTTAAATTTACTACTATAAAAAAGCATTAAATTTTTTATCTCAATCCTCAATTTAAATGAAATTACTTTTATTACATATTTCTTGTAGCTATTAAATCTACGCCAGTATCTAAAATGTTTTTAACTATTACGTCTCCAACCTTAATTGGTGCTTCTACTTCTATATCATTTAAAAGCTCCATACATTTTATATTTAACTCTTTTGGTATAGCTGTATTTGTTTTTACTGGCAATCTTTTATGAACGCCACCTTTAACTTTAACTGTTGATGTAACAACTCTTGTTGGCGCTGTCAATTCTTTAACTCCATACTCTGCCCCTCTTGGACATAAGTTTCCTGTTACTTTATAATCATTATCTATATCTACACTTAAGTGACATCCTCTTGGACATACTATGCATATTAATTCTTTAACCATAAAATTACGCCTCTTTCTCTACAGATATTGTTATTTCATTTGTTGCAATTCCCTCAAGTTTCATTTTAGGAACCATTATTTTTTCCATTTCAGCTGGTGCCATATGTTTTCTCTTAAAACTTAATAACTCTTCATCGCCAGCCTTAACTTTTATAGAAACATCATGCTTTACTGCATTAGTTCTCATAAATACTTCTATTCCTTTATCAATGTTTTCTAATCTTATTTTTTGAGGAACTGTATAAGTTATTCCATTTCCATTTTTTATAGCTATATAGTTTTCACTATCTTTTATTTCATTTTTTATATATTTTGCTGCATTTGCTCCAGCTCTTTTACTTTCTGCTGTAACAAAATCAACAAGGTCATGAACATGAACAACATTTCCACAAGCAAATATTCCTTTTATACTAGTTTCCATCATTTCATTTACAACTGGACCGTTTGTTCTTCTATCAAGCTCTATTCCTGCATTTTTAGATATTTCATTTTCAGGAATTAAACCTACTGAAAGAAGTAATGTATCACATTTAAATTCTTTTTCAGTTCCTTTTATAGGACTTCTATTTTCATCTACCTGTGATATTACTATAGATTCAACTCTTCCATCACCTTTTATATCTGTAACTGTGTGTGAAAGATATAATGGTATATCATAATCATTTAGACATTGTACTATATTTCTATTTAATCCATTTGAATATGGCATAAGCTCTACTACTGCATGAACCTTAGCTCCTTCTAAAGTCATACGTCTTGCCATAATAAGTCCTATATCTCCAGAACCTAATATAACAACATCTTTTCCTACCATATATCCTTCCATATTTACATATCTTTGAGCAGATCCTGCTGTAAATACTCCTGCTGGTCTATCTCCAGGTATAGATATTGCTCCTCTAGTTCTTTCTCTACAACCCATAGCTAAAACTATAGCCTTTGCATTTATAACCATATAGCCATCTTCTGAGTTGATAGCATGGATTTCTTTTTTATTTGTAATATCTAAAACCATTGTATCTAGTTTTACATCTACTTTTGTATTGTTTAATAAATCTATAAATCTTTGAGCATATTCAGGACCTGTAAGCTCTTCTTTAAAAGTGTGAAGTCCAAAACCATTGTGTATGCACTGCTCTAATATTCCGCCAAGTTCTTTATCTCTCTCTATAACTAATATTTTTTCTGCGCCATTATCGTATGCTTCTATTGCTGCTGCAAGTCCTGCTGGACCTCCACCTATAACTACTAAATCGTAATTCATCTTCAAATCCTCCTGCTACTTTCTTTTAGTTTCACCTGTTAAAATATAAGAGCCTTTTTTATCTAAAACTATATCTTTTAAATCTTTATTTAACTCTCTTGCTAAAATTTCTTGTACTCTTGGACCACAGAAACCGCCTTGACATCTTCCCATACCTGGTCTACATCTTTTCTTAACACCATCTAAAGTTGTAGCTCCCACTGGTCTTTTTATGCTATCTAAAATTTCTCCTTCTGTTATGTTTTCACATCTA
Organism: Clostridium sp. ATCC 25772; assembly: GCF_001573875.1. NCBI lineage: Bacteria > Bacillati > Bacillota > Clostridia > Eubacteriales > Clostridiaceae > Clostridium > Clostridium sp. ATCC 25772. The sequence goes on along the minus strand of NZ_LFRG01000047.1, from coordinate 2,076 downwards.
CAGATTATTCTACCGTAAGCTGGGTTTTCTTTTATTACCTTTGCTTTTTCTTCATTTGATAGTTCCATAAAATTAATTTGTTTACGCTCTTTTATAAACTCTTTTTTTTCTTTTAAGCTACATCCAGTATTTTTTAATAATTCAATTGTCTCTAAAGCGATTGCTGGTGCTGAAGAAAGTCCTGGTGACTTCATTCCTGCTAAATCAATAAATCCTTTAGCATCTTTTGCTTCTTCTACTATAAAATCTGGTCTTGTAGAATACGCTCTAAGTCCTGCAAAGTTTCTTATTCCATCTCTAAAAGAAATTCCTTCAACAGATAAAACCCCTTTATCCCTTACAAAAGTAAGAGCATCTGAAGTTGTTGAAACATCCTCTTTATTTTCTATATCCTGTGCATCTGGTCCTACTAATAAGTTTCCATGAACTGTTGGAGTAACTAAAACACCTTTTCCTAGTTTATTTGGACATTGGAAAATTGTTTTTTCAACAAGACTTCCTTGACTCTTATCCATAACATAGTACTGGCCTTTTCTTGGAATAATATCATAATCAGCACTTCCAACCATATTGTGAATCTTATCTGCATAAACACCCGCTGCATTAACAATATATTTAGCACATATCGGCTCTTTTTCATTATTTACATATATTTTATATCCATTTTCATCTTTTTCAATTGAAGTTACTTCAGAATTTAATTGAAGTTCTACACCATTTACTACTGCATTTTCCATTAATGCTATTGTGTATTCCCATGGTCCTACAATTCCACCTGTTGGTGCATATAATGCCCCTTTTATTTCTTTACTTATATTAGGTTCCATAGATAGAACTTCTTCTTTATTTAAAACTTTTAAATCTTTAACACCATTTCTAGTTCCATTTTCGCAAAGCTCTTTAACATTTTCTAAATCTTCATCTGAAAAAGCTAAAACTAATGAACCATTTCTTTTAAAAGGAACTGATAATTCTTTACATATGTCTTCAAACATTTCATTTCCTTTTACGTTCACTCTTGCCATTATTGTTCCATTTTTAGGATCATATCCTGCATGGATTATTGCACTATTTGCTTTTGTAGTTCCATTAGCTACATCATTTTCTTTGTCTAACACCTTAACTTTTAAGTCATATCTTGAAAGCTCTCTAGCAACAGACGCGCCTATAATTCCTGCTCCTACTATAACTACATCATACATAATTTTTTCCTGCTACTCAAAATATGGACAAAAATACCCATATTGAGATTTTTCCTGTTTCAATGTACTCCATTTTGCCGAAGCTACTTTGGTTTATATAGCACTCCACAGGCTTAAATTCCCATTTAGCCAACGGTACATATATAAGTATCTATTTAACGTTAGATAATCTTATATTCTTTTGCATCTCTGAGATTATATGAAGCATTTGCATCTCTATCAAAACGATAACCACACTTGCAATTATATACTCTATCTGAAAGTTTTAAGTCCTTTTTTATGCTTCCACATTTATTACAAAGTTTAGATGATGGATACCATCTACTCACTTGTCTTATTTCAATATTATTTTGATGTGATTTTGAAATAAGTTTATTTTTTAAGTCATATAATTTTTGCTTTTGTATAGCTTTAGATAAATGCTTATTCTTAATCATATTAGAAATAGCTAAATCTTCTATAGTTATAAAAACTGGCTTGATTTTCACTAGTTCTGAAACTATTTTATTATTATAATCATTTCTAATATTATATAATCTTTGATGGATTTTCTGTACCTTAACTACTTGCTTTTGGATATTTTGTCTAGTAGCTCCCTCCTTATTATTTTTATTTCTTATTTTAAAACTTTCATATTTCCTTGAAAGTTTTCTTTGTTCCCTTTTTAATTTTCTTTCTATTTTTTTAACTTTACTCGTCTTATTTACATTTTTAAATTTTATTCCATTACTGCAAATAGCAGTATCTTTTATCCCTAAATCCACACCTATTCCACAAGAATAAGGTTTATCATTAGATTTTATATCTTCTTCAACCAATATAGATACATAATATCTATCTGCTTTTTGACTAACTGTTCCACTCTTTACAATAG
>NZ_LFRG01000046.1:0-30714 GCF_001573875.1 Clostridium sp. ATCC 25772 | reverse complement strand
ATTGAGTGAGAAGCGGAGTTTATTTATATAAATGAGCATAGGAACGAAGGAAATTGACGACGCAGTACGCAGCTTATATTAATTTAAAATCTGGTGATGATGGTTTAGAGGGTAACACTCCTTTCCATTCCGAACAGGCAAGTTAAGCCTCTAGACGCCGAGAGTACTGCACGGGTGACTGTGTGGGAGGGTAGGTTGTTGCCAGGTAGTACCAAGTTAATCTTGGTAATAAGGATCTTTAGCTCAGTTGGTTAGAGCAACCGGCTCATAACCGGTAGGTCCGGGGTTCGAGTCCCTGAAGGTCCACCATATTTGGGGGTATAGCTCAGTTGGGAGAGCACCTGCCTTGCACGCAGGGGGTCAAGAGTTCGAATCTCTTTATCTCCACCAAAACAGTTCAATTGAACTGTTTTTTTTATTGTTTAAAATTAAATTTGAAATATTACCCAAAAATATCGTTGCAATTTCTAAAAAAAGGTATATAATATAACTAAGTAGTGATTATTAATCACTAGTGAATAATATATTTTACAAGGGGTTTTTTATGAGTATACAATTTAAAAAAGGAGTATTAGAAATGTGCGTTCTTATGTTATTATGTAAAGAAGATTTGTACAGTTATGAACTTGTTAAAAGCTTAGATAAATATATAAAAACAGCAGATGGTACATTATATCCGTTATTAAGAAGATTAACATCAGATGGATATCTAACCACATATTTAGTAGAATCCTCAGAAGGGCCAGCAAGAAAATATTTCAGATTAACAGAAGAAGGAAGAATAAGAGCTAAGAGTTTAAAAGAGGAATGGCTAGATTTTTGTAGTAAGATTAATTTATTTATTGAGGAAATAGATAAAAATTAGGTTGGTATAATTTATAAAGGAGTTTAGGAGGAATAATATGAGTAAAGATGAGTTTTTAGCTCAATTAAGAAATGGACTTAAAGAGTTAGATAAATATACTTTAGAGGATATTTTAAAAGATTATGAAGAATATTTTATACATGGACGAGAAGAGGATAAAACAGAAGATACTATCTGCAAGGAACTTGGAACCCCAGAGCAAATTATAGAAAATTTATGTGAACAAGGAATAATAAATAAAAATCATTTAATAGCTTCGAATAAAAATAAAATAACTTATAGTTCCTTAAATATAATAATACTTGTTATATTAAATTTAATACTTGTTAGTATACTATTTCCTATAGTATCAGGAATAATAGGAGTAGCTATAAGTATGGTAATTTCATTACCATTTGTAACAGTTGGAACTATAGGTTTAATATTTACAACTATAATAAATAAATTAACCATATTTCCACTATTTTGTTTATTAACTATATTATCAGCAATGATTTTAATATTGATAGGAATATATTTTTTAACCTATGGATTTATAATTTTATCAAAAAAATATATAAACTGGAATAAAAAATTTGCTAGAGGTGAGTAGTATGAGAAAATTTCATAAAATTTTAAAGATTATGGCTATAGTATGTTTTTGTACCTTTACAATAGGATTGCTAGTTTCTATAAAAACATTTGATTTAAAAGAATTAAGCAATAAAAATTTGGATTTAAATAAAATTTCAAAATTTGTAATGAGTGATGTTGAAGAGGATAATAATGCTAAACACTTAAATAAGGAAATAGATTTAAATGAATTTAAATCTATTTCCATAAAAAGTGATATATCCAATATACAGCTAAAAGAAAATAAAAATATAAAGAATTTAAAGGTTACTGTAGATTATAAATATAAAGGTGATATAAATATAAAAGAAAATACTTTAAATATAGAAAGCGTTAACAGTGAAAATATGAAAAATAATAAAGGTGGATATAAAATATTATTAGAAGTTCCGAAAGGATTTAAAATTAATAAGCTAAATATAACAAATCATTTGGGAAATATAGAATTAGATGATATTTTATTTGAAGGTTCAGATTTAAGTTCGGATTTTGGATCTATACAAGTAAATTCAAGAGAATATATTTTAGTAAATAATATTAATGCTACTGTTAACATGGGAAAATTAGAGATAAACAATGTAGACTGTTTAAATGGAAAATTAACTAGTGATATGGGTAGTATTAAATATAATGTTAATAATAAAGAGGATGAAGATTATGGAAGTTTAAGTATTAAGTCTAGTGCAGGTGGTATCAATGCATGTTTTGAGTATTTAAATAGAAATTTAATATTAGAAAATGATATGGGGTTAGTTAAATTGAAAGTAAAAAATGAAGGAAAAAATATAGATTTAAAAACTTCTAATGATATGGGGAAAATTAAGAATAATTTTAAAATTGTAGAAGATACAAGTATAAATAAAAGATTTAATGTTGATATTAAAAATAATATGGGAGCTATAGAAATAAACTAATTTAAGTTGAAAGCTATAAATTTAGTATAATATAAATATATTTTTTAGAGAAAATAATTAATATAAAAATATATTTAAAAGCTAAATTTATAGCTTTTATTTTTGAAAATAAAATAATAATATTTAAAAAAATATTGTTAAGATGTATTATTGAATATAGTGTTAAATAAAAAGGAGAATATTATGTTTTTTTATAGAGTTGGCCAGTTTTTTAAAGCAATAACTGCAAAAGTCACAGAAGATGATATTATTTTTATTAATAACTACTTAAGTCATAAAGAAAAAGAGTTATTTTTCAAATTAAAGGTTTATGACCAAAAACATTGCATTGATGTAGCTAAAGATATAAAAATTTATTTTCAAAAAAACAACATAAAGAATGAAGATTTAAGTATTTTAAAAAATGATTTGATAAAAGCAGGGCTATTGCATGATATTGGAAAGATTAAAAAAAATTTAAATCCAATACAAAAGTCTATTTTAGTGATTTTAGATAAATTTTCAAAAGGCAAACTTAAAAATTTAGATAATATTAAAGCTATAGACATATATTATAATCATGATAAAGAGGGATATAAACTACTTAAAGAGAATAATTATAGCAAAGAGTTTTTAAATTTAGTTAAAAATCATCATAACTATGATATTGATAGTGTAGAAATAAATATTTTAAGAGCCAGTGATGACAAAAATTAAAAAGAAACTAAAGCCAAATAAATTACTAAAATCAAAGGAGGATCTTATGAGTTCAAAAGAACGTAGAGAGGATATAAAAGCTATATTTTTAGAAAGTAAACTACCGATAAAAGGTCAAGAATTGGCAACAAAATTTAATGTAACAAGACAGGTTATAGTAAAAGATATAGCTATATTAAGAGCGGAAGGAAATAATATAATAGCTACACCAGAAGGATACTTAATTACTAGGTATGAAAACACTAAAATTAGAAAAGTGATAGCAGTAAATCATGATAGAGAAGATGTATATAAAGAATTAAAAACTGTAGTCAAATATGGAGGTATAGTTGAGGATGTAATAGTAGAACATCCATTGTATGGAGAGATAAAAGCTACATTGATGATTAAAAATTTGAATGATGTTGAAAAGTTTAATGATAAATTTGATAAGTCGGAAGTAGAGCCATTATTTAAATTAACTAATGGAATACATATACATACTATAACTGTAGATAGTATTGAAGATATGGAAAATATTTTAAAAGAGTTAAAAGATGAGAATATTTTAATAGATAATTAAGAGGTGATAAGGTGGCAAGTAAAAAAAGAATAGGGTTATATAGTCTTATATTAATAGCTGTTATATTAGGTGCAATAGTGTCAGGTATAAGTATAATAGTAGACTATCAATGGTTTAAAGAAATTGGATATTTACCTATTTACTTTAAGCAAGTAGTATCAATATTAAAACTTATGATTCCTATATTTATGATAATATTTATAGCAATTACACTATATTATTTAAGTTTAAGACCTAATATAAGAAAAGTTAAAAAGGTAATAGAAATAAATAGAAAAGATGAGAAAAAGAAATTAAACAAATTTTTGTTTATAAATGGTATTATATCTTTAATAATTTCTTTTATATTTTCTTTTTCATATTGGTATAAAATATTAGAGTTTAAGGACTCTACTAGTTTTAATATTTCTGACCCTATATTTAATAAAGACATATCTTTCTTTATATTCAAATTACCACTTATAAGGTCTTTATATAATATGGGAATTACATTAGTTGTAATGTTAGTTATAATTACGTTTATAATGTATATATCTTTTGTTACAAAGGATAAAATAAAAAATAAGATAGTAAAAAATAATATAATAAAAGATTTAAAAAGTGGAATGACAACTTTTGCTGGAAAACAGTTAGCTGTTTTAACAGCATTAATAATGATTTTTTTAGCAATAGGTTATATGGTTAAAGGATGGGATTTAGTTTACTCTCCAAGAGGGACAGTTTTTGGTACTAGCTATACAGATGCGAAGGTAAGCTTGAAATTTTATAGAGCTATATCAATAGCATCAATAGTTTGCTCTGTAGTAGTATTTTTAAGTGTAATAAGAAAAAAATTTAAGCCAATATTTATGTCTGTTTGTTTAATAGCAATTTTAATAATAGGAGAAAATATAGCATCTATAGGAGTACAAGGTTTTGTAGTGCAATCTAATGAAAAAACATTAGAAAAGCCTTATATAGAGCAAAATATAAAATATACAAAACTAGGTTTTAATATAGATGATATAGAAGAAAATAACTTTGATGTAAACAATAATTTAGTAGGAAAAGATATAGAGGACAGTAAAGATATAATTGATAATATAAAAATAAATTCAGTAAAACCAGCTTTAGAATTCAATAACCAATTTCAATATATAAGATATTATTATGGATTTAAAGATATGGATATTGATAGATATAATATTAATAATAAATACAGTCAAGTTTTTATATCTGCTAGAGAATTAGATTTAGATAAACTAGATGAAAATTCTAATACATGGCAAAATAGACATTTAGCATATACTCATGGTTACGGCGTTACCATGAGCAAGGTAAATTCTGTTACAAGTGAAGGACAGCCTGATTTTGTTATTGGAAATATTCCTATAGAAAATGAAACTGATTTAAAATTAGATAATCCTAGAATATATTTTGGTGAAAGTACAAATGATTATAGCATTGTAAATACTAAGTTAGGAGAAATAGACTATCCTATGCGTGGAGAAAACATCACTAATAATTACGATGGAAATGCTGGAATAAGCATGAATTTAATTAATAGAGTTATGTTTGCAATAAAATATAAAAATCCTAAATTTTTACTTTCTCAAGATATAACGAAAGATAGTAAAATACTGATTAATAGAAATATAATGGAAAGAGCTAAAAAAATAGCTCCATTTATAAAATATGATAAAGACCCATATATTGTAGTTGAAGATGGTAAGTTATATTGGATATTAGATGGATATACAGTAAGCAATAAGTTTCCATTTTCTCAACCAATTGACGGAATTAATTATATCAGAAATTCTGTTAAAGTAATTGTAGATGCCTATGATGGAACTACAAATTTTTATATATCTGATAGCAGTGATCCGATAGCTCAAACTTATGCTAAAATTTTCCCTGAATTATTTAAGTCTATAGATAAAGTGCCTAGTAATTTAAAGTCACATTTTAAGTATCCAGAAGACTTATTTAATATACAATCAAGAGTACTGGGAAAATATCATGTAAAAGATGCAGGAATATTTTATAATGGTGATGATGTTTGGACTATTTCAAGTAATAAAGAAAAAATTGATGAAGAAGAAAAAGAAAGAGATGCGTCATATGTTATAATGAGGTTACCTGGAGAAGAAAAGGATGAGATGGTTGTTTTAGAGTATTTTAATACAAAGGGAAGAGATAATATGGTATCCATGTTTGGAGTAAGAATGGATGATGAAAACTATGGTAAAATGTTTTTATACAAGTTTCCAACTGGAGGTACTGTATACAGTCCTATGTTATTCCAAAAGAAAATACATCAAGACCCAGAAATTTCAAAAGAACTTTCTCTTTGGGATACAAAAGGTTCAGAGGTTCAATTTGGAGATACTATAATAGTTCCTATAAAAGATTCTTTATTATATGTAGAACCATTATATCTAAGAGCAGCAGGAGAAAAAAGTATTCCAGAAATGCGTAATGTTATAGTTGGATACTCTGATAAGATTGTGTTGGCACCAAGTGTAGATGAGGCATTAGTTCAATTATTTAACTATGAAGATAAAAACACAGGTAAGGATAATAACCCTAATTTAAATAAAAACGAATTAAATGAAATTAAAGATATATATAATAAAGCTATAGAATCACAAAAGCAAGGGGAATGGGGCAAATACGGTGATTATATAAATGATTTAGGTGAAAAATTAGATCAATTATTGAAATAGATAAAAAATATTTTAAATGCTCCAATCATATTAAGACTGGGGCATTTAAAAGTTTGTAATATGGAGGATATATGGATTATGATGTATTAGTTCTAGGTGGCGGAATGATAGGATGCGCTGTAGCCTATGAACTTTCTAAATATAATTTAAATATAGCAGTAATAGAAAAAGATTATGACATAGGAGCAGATGCTGCTCTTATTAATAGTGCAACAGTATATGATGGTTTGGAATGTAGTGATAGTGTTAGCTCATCACTAATAAGAAAAGGAAACTTAATGTTTGATGAATATACTGAAAAATTTAATGTCCCTTTTAAAAGAATGGGATCTTTGTATGTTGCAAAAGATGAAGAGCAATCAACATATATTAAAAACATGTATGAAAGAGCAAAGCTTAAAAACATAAGTGATGTAAGATTTTTAAAAGGTGATGAAATATTTCAATTTGAACCTAATTTAGATAGAGATGTTAAAGAAGCGGTATATTTACCTAACACAGGTGTAGTTTGTTCTTATGATTTAGTATTAGCATATGGTGAAATTGCTTTTGATAATGGAGTTAAATTTAGATTAGAGGAAGAAGTTTTAAGTATAGAAAAAATATCTAAAGGTTTTAGAGTTGAAACGAGTAGAAATAAATTCACTTGTAAAATTGTTATAAATACCACTGCAGAGAAACATCTTGGTGAAGATTTAAATAGTAATTTTATAGAGGATGCTGTAAAAAATAATTTAAAATACATCATGGTTAATAAAAATTATAGAAACTCATACTCTAATATAATATTTGATGTAGATAGTAAAGAAAGAAGATATATAAGACCTACAATGGATGGTAATATAATAGGGGCAGTAAGTACTAAAAAAAATATAAGTTATAATAAAGTTATAGATAAATTATCATCTATTTTAGGGTCTTTTGATAGCCATAAAGTTAAAATGGTATTAGATTGGACTTTGTATGATGAGCCAGTTGTAATTGATGATAGCATATCTGAAGATGGTTACTTAAATGTGGTAGTGAAGCATTTTGGAAAGGTCACAATGACACCAGCTATAGCAGAAATAGTTTGCAAAATAGTTGTAAATAATTTCAACTGTATATTAAAAAAGGATTTCATTGATAGACGAAGAGAGTACTATAAATTTAAAGATTTAAGTAATGTAGAGAGAAATAACATAATAAAACTTGATGAGAATTATGGAAAATTAGTTTGCTTATGTGAGGGTATAACAGAAGGCGAAATAGTTGATGCTATAAGAAGACCTTTAGGCGCAAGAACCCTTGAAGGGGTGCGAAGAAGAACAAGTGCTGGACTTGGAAATTGTAGAGGGGCTTATTGCAATCAAATAATAACAGATATTTTGGCAAGGGAAACTAATAAATCAATGTTAGATATAGATAAGAATACAAAAAGTTCTAAAATTGTCTTAAATAGAATTAAAGAATTTGATACAATGTAAAGGTGAAGTAACATGGAAAATAAAGATATATTTACTACGGTAGTAAGAGTAAAGGGTTCGGATATTTATTGTTTAGTTCCGGTAAAAAGTACTAAACCAATAAAAAAAGATTTTTGGATTGAATGTTCTAAAGCTTTATGTAGAATACATGTAGGACCGCCTATAAATATGGGGGATATAGTATGTAAAAACATACTAAATACAGGGGTTGACATAGTGGCTACAAAAAATATAAAAAAAAATATTTAGAATAGCTTGACAAAATTCAAAATACAGATTAAAATGATTTTAAAGTTAATAAAAAACAAACCGTTGATGAGAATAGTAATAAATTTTTAGTATCAAAGAGAACTAGTGGTTGGTGTAAACTAGTATATTAAATTTTATGAATCCGCCTCTGAGGGACTGTGATGAGCAGTACGGCATAGCCGTTATTTGAATTAAGAGGAATAACCATATGGTTATTCAATTAGGGTGGCAACGCGGAGTTTATCCGTCCCTGTTTAGGGATGGCTGACTCTTTTTTTATACACTTTTTTATAAAAATGAGCCATAAAAGCTAAAAAAATATAAAAAATATTTAGAAAAGCTTGACAAATGACAAAACAATTATTAAAATGATTTTAAATTAATAAGAAAACAAACCGTTGATGAGAATAGTAATAAATTTTTAGTATCAAAGAGAGCTAGTGGTTGGTGTAAACTAGTATATTAAATTTTATGAATCCGCCTCTGAGGGACTGTGATGAGCAGTACGGCATAGTCGTTATTTAAATTAAGAGGAATGACCATATGGTTATTCAATTAGGGTGGCAACGCGGAGTTTATCCGTCCCTGTTTAGGGATGGGTTGCTCTTTTTTTTATACAAAAAAATAAAACATTAGGAGGAAATATCATGTTAGATTTAAAAAAAATTCGTAATAATCCAGAAGCAATAAAAACAGCATTAAATGATAGAGGGGAAAACTTTGATGTTTCAGTTATAGATGAAGTTGTAGCTTTAGATCAAAGAAGAAGAGACATACTTGTTGAGGTTGAAGAGTTAAAAAATAAAAGAAATACAGATTCTGCAAAAATACCAAAATTAAAAAAAGAAGGCCTACCAGTTGATGAAATAATGGCTGAAATGAAAGAATTAGCAGATAAGATAAAAGGTTTTGATGTAGAACTTAATGAAATAGATGAAAAAATAAAATATATAATGTTAAGAATACCAAATATACCACATCCAGATGTACCAAATGGAGATACTGATGAGGATAATGTAGAGGTTAAAAAATTTGGAGAACCTAGAAAATTTGATTTTGAACCAAAAGAACACTGGACAATAGGAACTGATAGAAATATATTAGATTTTGAAGCAGGCGGAAAAATTACAGGTTCAAGATTTACAGTGTACAGAGGGTTAGGAGCAAGACTTGAAAGAGCAATAATAAGCTTCTTCCTAGATAAACATGTAGATGAAAATGGATATACAGAAATATTACCACCATACATGGTAAATAGAAATAGTATGATAGGAACAGGACAATTACCAAAATTTGAAGAGGATGCATTTAGAGTAGCAGACACTGACTACTACTTAATTCCAACAGCAGAAGTTCCTGTAACAAACCTATATAGAGATGAGATTTTAGATGGCACAAAATTACCAATAAAACACGCAGCATATAGTGCATGTTTTAGAGCAGAAGCTGGATCAGCAGGAAGAGATACTAGAGGTCTTGTAAGACAACACCAATTTAACAAAGTAGAACTTGTTAAATTTGTTAAACCAGAAGAATCTTATGCAGAATTAGAAAAATTAGTTAAAGACGCAGAAAGTGTATTACAAGCATTAGGTTTAGCATACAGAATAGTTAGAATATGTAAAGGAGACTTAGGATTTACTGCTGCATTTAAATATGATTTAGAAGTTTGGATGCCAAGCTATAATAGATATGTAGAAATATCAAGCTGTAGTAACTTTGAAGATTTCCAAGCTAGACGTGCAAACATTAAATATAGAGATGAAAATGGAAAACCAAACTTCATTCACACATTAAATGGATCAGGTGTTGCTATAGGAAGAACTGTAGCTGCAATTCTTGAAAATTATCAAAATGAAGATGGAACAATTACAATACCAGAAGTGCTAAGACCATACATGGGTGGAAGAGATTTCATCTAAACTTGTGACAATAAAATACTTAACTAGAGGTAAATCTCTTTAATTTTACATTAAGAGGTTTATCTCCTTAAGTAATTAATTTTATTGCCTATATATAATATGTAGATAAACAGTAAAAATTTAAATAAAACTATCAAATTTTATAAAAAGACCTTGACAGTTAAGGTTAAAATAAATATAATAATATGTGTGACACGGAGAGATGGTCGAGTTGGTTTAAGGCACCGGTCTTGAAAACCGGCGTACGTGATGAGCGTACCGTGGGTTCGAATCCCACTCTCTCCGCCAAACTTTTTTTTGATAAGAAGAGTTTAATAATTCAAACTAACTATAAGTTAATAATTAATGTGGAGAGATGGTCGAGTTGGTTTAAGGCACCGGTCTTGAAAACCGGCGTACGTGATGAGCGTACCGTGGGTTCGAATCCCACTCTCTCCGCCAAACTTTAAGGAGAAATACTCAAGTGGCCGAAGAGGCGCCCCTGCTAAGGGCGTAGGTCGGGTAACCGGCGCGAGGGTTCAAATCCCTCTTTCTCCGCCATATTGCATTAGTCACAATCAAATAAAATTAAAATGGAGAGATGGTCGAGTTGGTTTAAGGCACCGGTCTTGAAAACCGGCGTACGTGATGAGCGTACCGTGGGTTCGAATCCCACTCTCTCCGCCAAACTTTTTTTTGATAAGAAGAGTTTAATAATTCAAACTAACTATAAGTTAATAATTAATGTGGAGAGATGGTCGAGTTGGTTTAAGGCACCGGTCTTGAAAACCGGCGTGCGTGATGAGCGCACCGTGGGTTCGAATCCCACTCTCTCCGCCAATTTTTTTTATAAGGAGAAATACTCAAGTGGCCGAAGAGGCGCCCCTGCTAAGGGCGTAGGTCGGGTAACCGGCGCGAGGGTTCAAATCCCTCTTTCTCCGCCATAGTAAAGAACTTATAATATTAAGTTCTTTATTTTTTTATCAAAAGTAAAAATGAAATTACTATATTTTAGTATAATATATTGACATATCGGTGTTTTTTTGATAAAATATATTTGTTTTTGAATATGCGGTGGTAGCTCAGTTGGATAGAGTAGCTGGCTACGAACCAGTTGGTCGGGAGTTCGAATCTTCTCCGCCGCACCATAAACCTAGTAATCTTAATGGTTACTAGGTTTTTTTACTGTTTTAACATATTTAGGGTGTGATATTTCCGAAATTAAAAACTGTCTTCCATGTAGGTGAGATTAAGACTTTAAGAAAAGAGTATCATGATTTTGTTATAATAGTTATTATTCAATTAATAAGCAAAGAGAACTAAGTTAGCAATATAAGAGCTAATGTATAATAAAAATAGTTAAATTAAGAAAAAGGAGATAAAAATATGGTTACTATTTTGATAATTGAAGATGATGATACAATAGCTTTTGGAATTAAATCGTTTTTATTGAAAAACAATTACAAAGTTGTTCATGGAAAAAATTTAGAATCAGGAAAAGAGCTTTTAAAAACAGATATAGATTTAATATTACTAGATTTAAACCTTCCAGATGGATCAGGATTTGATTTTTGTCATTATGTAAAAAAAATTAAAGATATACCTATTATTTTTCTTACTGTTAGAGATGAAGAAAGCACAATAATAAAAGGATTAGATATGGGTGGAGATGACTATATTATAAAACCTTTTAAATTAAGTGTCTTACAATCTCGTATTACTGCTGTTTTACGTAGAACACTTAAACAGAATATAAAAGAAGATATTTTATTGTGTAAAAATATTAAAGTAATAAAGTCACAAACAAGAGTTTATAAAAATAATAATGAAATAGAATTGACTGTTGGTGAGTATAATTTATTACTACAATTAATAGAGAATAAAAATCGAACATTGACAAGGACAGTCTTATTAGAAAACCTATGGGATGTTCATGGAGAATTTGTAAATAATAATACACTATCAGTAGCAATAAAACGTCTTAGAGGCAAGTTGGAAGATGAATCTTTTATTAAAACAGTTAGAGGAATAGGCTATAGGTTGGAGGATTAAATTTTATATGAATAAAAATAGTATGAAAATATGGTTGTTTACTAGTTTCATATATATAACATTTTTTTGTGTTATATTTTATGGTTTTACTTACAAACAATCAGAGAAGATTTTTTATGAAAGAACTGCACAACTTATAGCAGTTGGTGTTAATGGTAATCCTGATATTGAACAAGCTCTAGTATCGTCATTAAAAAAGAAAAATGAAACAAAGATTAACAAAGGCAAAGAAATATTAGAGCAATATGGTTATTTTGAAGATTCTAAAGTTATTTTTAATAATCATCAAATATTTAGTAAAGTATTTATTAGTGTTTTATTATTAATTTCTTTACTATTTTTTTATTTTGGAGGCTCACTGGTAGTGTCAAATTTTATAAAGTGTAAACGTATAAAAGCTTTAACAGAATATCTTTATGACATAAATCAAGGAGTTTATAGAATACAGACTGATAAAAAAGAAGATGACTTTTCAATTTTAGAAGATGAATTATATAAAACAGTTATGATGCTTAGAGAAAGTAGGGAAAAAGAAAAGAAAGAAAAAGAAAAACTATGTAATAATCTTGCGGATATATCCCATCAGCTTAAAACTCCTCTTACGTCCATGTCATTAATGGTTGAATTATTAGAAATCAGCTCTATTGAAGGAGAAGAGGCCTTATATATTGAAAGAATTTCAGCACAGATACAACGTTTAAATTATTTAGTATCGTCATTATTAATACTTTCAAAAATTGATGCAGATGCAATGACATTAGAATATAAACCTATTAATATTTGTGAGCTAATAGGTGTCGCTGTTGAACCTCTACATTTAATGATAGAAAAAAAGAACCAACAGCTTCTTATAAAAGATAATAGTGATGTGTTTTTTTCTGGTGATTTTTATTGGACTAATGAGGCTATTCTAAATATAGTTAAAAATTGCTCTGAACACACACCAAATGGAGGAGAAATTTCTATAGATTATAAACAAAACCCTATATGCACACAAATAATAATTGAAGATAACGGCGAAGGATTTAATAATAAAGATATTCCACACCTGTTTACTAGATTTTATAAAGGGTCAAATTCATCTAAGGACAGTGTAGGAATTGGACTTGCCCTTGCAAATTCAATAATTAAAAAACAAAATGGTGAAATTATTGCTATGAATAAAGAAACAGGAGGAGCACAATTTATAATAAAATTTTATACAAATTAATTATGCATAATAAAATAAATGAAAAGTGAAATATGATCCAAATCTTTGACTTTTCATTTATTTCATATACTTTAGCCATGTCACCAATATGTAAGTTAAGAAAGGTAAAATAATGGTAGTAAAAAACATATAAAAATCATAAACACTTTAAAAGTATGAGTTAATAAGAAAGGGGAAAATATTTTGGAAATATTAAGAGTTGAAAATCTTACAAAAACTTACGGAAAAGGTGAGACAAAGGTTACTGCATTAGATAACTTAAACTTAAAAATAAACAAAGGAGAATTTGTTTCAATAATTGGAGCTAGTGGATCAGGTAAATCTACACTCCTTCATATGTTAGGGGGAGTGGATAAACCTACAAGTGGAAAAATATATATCGATGGCACTAATATTTCATCAATGAATGAAACTAAATTAGCTTTATTTCGTCGACGAAAAGTAGGTTTAATATATCAGTTTTTCAATCTTATTCCTACAATAACTGTTGAAAAAAATATATTATTACCTATGTTGTTAGATGGTAGAAATCCTAAAAGAGAAGAATTTGATAAGGTTGCAAAAATGCTTGGTTTAAACGAAAGACTTAATCATCTACCAAACCAACTTTCAGGTGGTCAGCAGCAAAGGGTTGCTATCGGTCGCTCATTAATTTATAGACCTTCTATTATTTTAGCAGATGAACCTACTGGAAACCTTGATAGAAAAAATTCTGAGAGTATTCTTGAAATGTTAAAAATTTCAAATAAAGAGTATAACCAGACTATTTTAATGATTACTCATGATGAAAAAATTGCATTATCAGCAGATCGAATGATTAGAATAGATGATGGTAAAATTGTATCAGATGAGGTGATTAAGCAATGAATATTATGAATGAATATACATATAATCATTTGAGAAAAAGTAAGCGACATACAATTTCCATAATGATTGCTATTATAATTTCCTCAGCACTTCTATGTTCACTATGTATATTTGTACATACTGTATGGAAAGGAAAAGTAACCTCAACAATAGAACAGGAAGGTTATTGGCATGGGGAATTATGGGATTCTATATCAGGTGATAAATTTAAATATGTAACAGAAAACCCAGAGGTTGAAACCACCATGATTAAAGGATCGTGGATTACTGCTAAACTTTCAAATACAAAACGTCCCTATCTATTAATGAGAGATGCAGATGCAAATTATTGGTCTGATCTGGATTTGAAAGATAATCTTACGAAAGGTAAATTTCCAGAAAAATATGGAGAAATTGTTGTATCAAAATTATTTTTCGTGGAGAATCCTTCATATAAAATTGGTGATAAATTAACTATTCCTACAGGTAATCGTATGTTAGGTGATAAAGTAATTAGAGGAAACAGTTATAAACAAACAGGGGAGACTTTTAAAGAAATAGAGACTAAGATGTATACAATAGTTGGAGAGATAGATATTTCTGGAGAGATGTCTATATTTCCCGGATATAGTGCTATGGGATACTTGGATCCTTCACAAATTCGACCTGAAGATGAACTTACGGTTTATATGCGTTTAGTGAACCCACGTAAAATATATGAGATATTACCCCAAATAGCTAAGTCTGCGGGATTAACTAAGGATGAACATGGACAATATAACGTTAGGTACAACACATCTTTATTAACTTTATATGGAATTACCAATAAAAATGATGAAAGCACTCAAATCATTGGAATAATATCAATGGTAATAATACTTACTTTACTAGTTATGGGAACATTTATCCTTATTATCTATAATGCATTTTCACTATCTGCTAATAGTAGGATTAAACAACTAGGCATTCTAAAAAGTTTAGGAGCAACTCCAAGGCAAATTAGGCATTCTGTTATATATGAAGGGTTTTTGCTATGGATTATTCAATTGCCAATAGGTATTATAACAGGATATCTATTTAGTTATATGGTTGTTTTTAAAGTTAATAAAATTCTTAGTGCTGTAGAAGGTTTTAGAAAAATAGATATTTCCTTCTCATGGGTAGTAGTTGGTTTTGCTATCATTATTTCATTGATTACTGTTTTAATATCAGCATATATTCCAGCAAGAAAAGTAGCGAAAGTACCAGCTATTGTTGGAATACGTCAGAATAGTAATAAAGTAAAATTGAAAAAACAAAAAAGCCACCGAATGATTAATAAAATATTTGGTACAGAAGGGGAGTTAGCAAGATCGCAATTTTCAGCTAACAAAAAAAGTTTACGTACAGCTGTACTATCTCTTTCAATATGTTTTAGCTTAATAGTGGGGTATATTGCCTTTATATCTATATATAATTTAGGTATGTCTAAAAACCGTGAAATGACACAATATGATATGAGAGTTAATTTAAAAATTGCTGATGAACCAAGTGATGAGATGATAAATAAAATTATTTCGCTACCAGAAGTTAAAGGGAACGTAATTAGAAGAGACGTACGTACTACAACCTATGTAACATCAGAACAAGAGTCAGATATTTTTGCTAAATCTGGAGGATTTGATGGGGTAA
Source organism: Clostridium sp. ATCC 25772 (assembly GCF_001573875.1). Lineage (NCBI taxonomy): Bacteria > Bacillati > Bacillota > Clostridia > Eubacteriales > Clostridiaceae > Clostridium > Clostridium sp. ATCC 25772. The sequence goes on along the minus strand of NZ_LFRG01000046.1, from coordinate 14,965 downwards.
ACACCATAAAATACAATGTATTAAATGAAAATGGAAAACATAGAATTATATCAAATCTAGTTGGATTAAGCGATGAATCATTTAAAAAGTATTGTGAAGAAGTTGGTATTAATTCTGATAAGTACTATCAAGATGGTGTAGTTACAGGAATACTATTAGACAGTTCATATCATACACCAAAGGATTCAAAAATTAGACAAAAAATGCCATTGCTAAATATAAAAGAGGGTGATGAGCTAGTTTTAAATGAAAAAGTAGAAAATGATATGAATGCAAATTATGAATTTAATTTTCAAGTAGGAGCTGTGACAGAGGTATTTCCAGGGGAATTAGGAATGGGTGGATACAGCGTAGCTTGTATAGTACCTATGAAAACATATCAGAAAATAGTTAGTAATTTTATGCCAGAACGTATACTTGAATCCGGCAGTATGTCAATTGATTTGTTGGTTGGTGATGAGGCTAGTCCAAGCATAAAGGAAGAATTAAATAAGATTTGTAATTCTTATCTTGGAAGTGAAGATTTTACTATATGGAGTTTATTAGAAGAAAAAAATCACGATGAATTAGTTCAAAAAGCTACAGACATTAGTGTTTTTGCTATAGCATTAATGATTGGGTTAATTGGTATTTTTAATGCTTTTTCTACTATTTCCAATAATCTTAGATTACGTAAGAGAGAATTTGCTATACTTAGATCAGTAGGATTAACGCCAAAAGGATTAAATAAAATACTGATGTTAGAAGGTTTATTTTTCGCTGCAACACCTATTATTGTCAGTATTCCAATAGTATTACTTATTTGTTGGTTTATATTAAAAATAATGCCAATAACATGGGCTCAGTTCATATCTGTTTTACCATTAGGTGTAATTCTAGGGTATACTATGCTTATAATTATATCTATTTTCTTATCATATTATTTTTCTTCAACATGTGTTAAAAAAAGTAATGTAGTAGAAGCAATAAAAAACGAAATAGTATAATTGGGCTCTGTTATAAAAATTAAATTTTTTAAAATCGTAGGTTTATATAGCCTACGGTTTTTTATATGAAAGTACATAATTTTAAAAGTTTTGCTATGTATAAAACTATCACCTCTGGTTGGGGAAGATATTATTAGGTAAAGTAAATATTTATCTTCTACAATATTATTTTTATTATATAAAAAATTAGTAGAAACTTAGGGAAGAAAATTTTAAGAATATACTATATTTTGAGAAAATTATATATTTATTAAAATAGTTTAAATAAATATATATTTAACAAAATATACACTAAAAAGCTAAAGAAAGTACATTTATAGACATTTCAAATAGTACAAGCATAATCTATAATTAAAGTATATTGGAAATATTTATAATTAAATAATCAATTATTATAGTTACAAATAGTTTATTTAAAATCAGTTAAATCAATGCTATCAACTATAGTGACTTTATAATATACATTGGTAGAATGGGGGAATTATTAATGGATTTATTGCTTGATTTTGTTATTAAAGTAAATGGAGTATTGTGGGACTCGGTATTATTAGTGTTGTTATTAGGTACAGGTTTATATTTCACAGTTAGGCTTAAATTTGTGCAGATTAGAAAGTTCGGTGAGGGATTTAGACGAATTTTTGGTGGATTGAACTTAAGAGGTAAAAAAGCTGGAGAAGATGGTATGAGTTCATTCCAGGCAGTAGCAACAGCAATAGCGGCACAAGTTGGTACAGGAAACTTAGCTGGAGCTGCGACAGCAATAGCTTCAGGAGGACCAGGAGCTATATTTTGGATGTGGGTAAGTGCATTTTTTGGAATGTCAACAATTTATGCAGAGGCAGTACTTGCTCAACTATTTAGAACTAAAGTTGAAGGTGAGGTTACTGGTGGACCAGCATATTATATTAAAAATGGTATAAAAAATAAAAAGATAGGGTCTTTTCTAGCAACATTTTTTGCAATAGCTTGTATATTAGCATTAGCTTTTATGGGAAATGCAGTGCAGGCCAATTCGATATCTGATGCATTTAATAATGCATTTGGTTTTTCACCTTTAATTATAGGTATATTAGTTTCTATATTAGCAGGTTTTGTATTTTTTGGAGGTATGGGACGTATAGCATCTGTTACTGAAAAAATAGTACCTATAATGGCAGCATTTTATATAGTTACAGCAGTTATAATAATAGGAATGAACGGAAGTGAAATACTACCAGCTTTCAAAGCGATAGTTGTTGGTGCTTTTAACCCTCAGGCAGTTATGGGAGGAGCTATAGGTGTTACTGTAAAACAAGCGGTAAGATATGGTGTAGCAAGAGGTTTATTCTCTAATGAAGCTGGTATGGGTTCAACTCCACATGCTCATGCTGTTGCGAAGGTGAAGCATCCATGTGAACAAGGATCAGTTGCAATAGTTAGTGTGTTTATTGATACTTTTGTAATATTAACATTAACAGCATTAGCTATAATAACAAGTGGAGCTAACAACATGGAAGGGTTAAAAGGTATAGCATTAACTCAAAAGGCGTTTGAGCTAACACTAGGTAATTTTGGACAAGGGTTCATAGCTATTTGCTTATTATTCTTTGCTTTTTCAACAATAATAGGATGGTACTTCTTTGGTGAATCAAACATAAAATATTTATTTGGAAAAAAGGCATTGAATATATATAGAATATTAGTAATGGTTATAATTGTTATTGGTTCAACTTTAAAAGTAGATTTAGTTTGGGAATTAGCAGATACATTTAATGGATTAATGGTTATACCAAATTTAATTGCGTTATTAGTATTAAGTGGATTAGTAGTAAAAAGTTCAAGAGAATATGATGGTGTGGAAAAAGATAAGGATATAGAAATATAGACGTATATAAATAGAGGTAAAAAAGGTTGTTTTTATGTTAAAACAACCTTTTTTTTATGATATAGTTAATAAGTATAAATTATTTTAAATTAGGTACCTTAAAAAGTAAGGTATAAATTTATTTAGGAGAAGAATATGATTAAGTACTATAATAGAAAAAAAGAAAAATATGAAATAGAAAATATAGCAGGGGAGAAAATTTTAAGATGGACATATGAATCACCTGTAGGAAAGACATTCTTAGAATTATTTATAAAAAGGAAAGTAGTATCTAAATTATACGGAATGTATTGTAATAGTAAATTAAGTAGGAAAAAAATAAATGGATTTATTAGTGAGTTCAATATTGATATGAGTAGGTTTAAAAATAAGGAAAATGAATACAAGTCCTTTAATGAATTTTTTTACAGAGGAATAGAAGAAGAAAAGTTAATCTTTAGTAAGGATAAAGATATTTTTATTTCTCCAGCAGACAGTAAATTACTAGCACTCAATATTAGTTCTAAGAAAAATACAATTAATATTAAAGGATTTGATTATAGTATAGAAGATTTATTAGGAGATGGTAAACTAGCTAAAGAATATGAAGGGGGATTAAGCCTTATATTTAGGCTATGCCCAACAGATTATCATAGGTTTCATTTTATTGATGATGGAGTATGTTTAAAGACGAAAAAGATAAAAGGAAAATATTATTCAGTAAATCCAATAGCTCTCGAAAAAGTAGATAAAGTTTTCATAGAAAATAAAAGGGAGTACAGTGTATTTAAAAGTGATAATTTTAAAGAAATAGTTTATATAGAAGTGGGGGCCACCTGCGTAGGTTCAATAATTCAAACATATAATGAAAACTCTAAAATATGTAAAGGTGAAGAAAAAGGATATTTTAAATTTGGTGGGTCTACAGTAATCCTCTTAGTAAAAAAAGATGTTATAACAATTGATGAAGATATAAAAAATCAAAGTGAAAAAGGGATAGAAACATCAGTGAATATAGGTGAAAGAATAGGTACTATAAAAAAGATGCACCATTAAAAGTGCATCTTTTTTATAGTTTAAATTTAGAGGTTATATTAGTTAGTCTTAATGCGCTATCCCTGTTGTTTAGGCAAGCATCATTAATATTAGTTAGCTTTAATGCAATTTCTTCCGTTTTATTAGATATATTCAAAGTTCCATTTGCGCCTTCATTTATAGTGTGAGAAACTTCATCTATAGCATCTACTAATCCGGATACATATATATTTAAATTTTGAGCTTCTTTACTAAAATCAATCATAAAATTGTCAAAAGAAGAAGCATCTTTAGAATAAGATTTACCAGTTTCAATCATTTTTTCATAATCTGAGTTAAGTTGAGATTCCATAAAATCTATCATTTTTTTAGAACTAATAGAAAGACTTTCTACTGAATTATATACAATTTTAACTAAATTTTGTATATTAGCAGCAGTTTTTCTAGATTCAAGTGCTAATTTTCTTACTTCTTCAGCTACAACAGCAAAACCCCTACCAGCATCACCAGCTCTAGCTGCTTCAATTGCAGCATTTAACGCTAAAAGATTTGTTTGCTCTGTTATCTGCATTATAGCATTAGCAAGTCCATGTATTTGATTTACACCCTTCGACGTTTCAAGTGCATGTTCTAATTCTTTTTTTACATCAGAATATAAGTTAACAGTTAATTCTTTAGACTGTAAAGAGGAGTTCTCAAATTCTAAAGCTTTTTTAACTATGGATTTTGCTATTTCAGATCCATTAAGTGATTCAGAAGCTATAGAATCTATTCCAACTTTCATTTTCTCAGAAGAAGCATTCATTTCTTCTGAGGTAGCAGCCGTCTGTTGAAGACCATAAGATAAAACTGAAACATCATTAAAAGTTTCCTCTGCATTCTTTTTAAGTTTTTCTATAGAATTTTCAACAACTTGAACGTTAGAAGTAATTATATTTTCCACTTCAGAAAGCTCTGTCACAACTTCTCTAAGAACTTTTCTCATATCTATTACAGAAGAAGATATTTCTCCTATTTCATCTTTACCTAATTTAGATATTTTTATATTATCTTGTGATAGATCTAATTTAGCTGTTTTTATAACTAAATCTTTTGCTACTAATATTGGCTTTATTAAAAACTTTGCTATTATAAAAGCAAATACTAAACAAATTAAAGAAACTACAACAGCGATAAGTACTATAGTTTTAGTTAAATCACTAAGTGGAGAAAGAAGATTTCTCTCATTTGTATATAAAACTAAAGTCCAATTAGTTTTAGGAATTACACCATAGGAACCAATAAGTGTATCTTTATTTTCTTTGAATTTTACTGATGAAATGTTTACTTTCATTCCATTTTTTGCTTTTTTTACAATCTGTTTAAGTTCATCCACATTCAATTCAGTACCTAATAATTCAGAATTAGAACTATGAATATATATTCCGTTTTCATCTAGTAAACTTGTAAGAGTTACTGCATCTTTATTAATATTTATGTCTTTTAAATACTTGGAAAAACTGTCAACTAGAACATAAGAAGCAACATATCCTATGCATTGTCCATGATTAGTATAATCTTTTACTGGATTAGTAAAGACCATAACATTTTTTTGTGTTTTCTCAGATTTAAAAGAATTACTTACAAATTGACCACCGGAGGAACTGACGCCGTGAAAACTTTTATCTGATACATTTTTATTTATCATATCTCTTTCACTATCTGCTATTACTACACCATTTAAATCTATTAAAGACAATCTTTCAACAGAAGGTGTATTTTTTAAGTAATTATCAAAGGTGTTTAATATATTTTTATTATTAGCTTTTGAGTTTGATAAAGCCTCAAAAGCAAAGGAATCATTAGAAAGGGAAACCGTTTCGCTAGTATATTTTTCTATCATTGTAGAAATTGTATCTATAGATTTTTCAACAATAGTTTCTAAACTATGTTCGCTTAAATTTGAAATTATAGCTGAACCTTTTATATAAATAAAACTAGTAGTTATTATCATTGCGGCTATAACTATAATACTTATAGTAGCAGAAATTTTTAAACCTATAGAGTTTTTGTTGTTTTTAGTGAATTTTTTTAAGGCTTTAAAACTAATGAGTTTTTCTTTTAACAAGTCATTTTTAGAAGATTTTATTTTAGAATCAGTTTTTTTATATCTTCTTTTTAATTTTTTAAATTTAGTTTTTTCTTTATTTAAAATATTCCCCATATAAACACCCCCTAAATAATAACTTATAACTACTACCATATTAATATTTTATCATAATTTTCCAAAAATTTGGAACATTGTAAAAATATTTAACAATTGATACATATTCGTTAATATATACAAAATAAAAAATAATAATAATATTTATAATATTATATTAATTAAATTTAATATTAAACTTCATATCAAAAAATAGGCTAAATATATAAGCAAATATTAATTTTTAGTAAACAAAAGGCTTATTTTTATAAATTTGTATATACAGATACAGAATAAAAAATTAATTATCAGTATAATCTAAAAAAACAAACTTAAAAGATAAATCTGAAAAAGAAAGGGATGTAATAAATGACACTTATAGGAATTGTTATAGTTATTATAGGTTTTGCTTTAAAATTAGATACTATAGCTGTAGTTGTATCAGCTGGTGTTGTGACAGGTATAGTAGCAAATATAAGTTTTATTGAGATTTTAGAAATATTAGGTTCTACTTTTGTTAGTCAAAGACATATGTCGCTTTTTATATTGACATTACCGGTCATAGGAATGTGTGAAAGATACGGGTTAAAAGAAAGAGCTATAGAACTTATAAGTAAAGCTAAAAATTTATCAACAGGAAAAACTCTTACTTTATATCTATTTATAAGAGAGGCAGCTGCAGCAGCATCCGTTAGATTAGGTGGTCATGCTCAATTTATAAGACCTTTAATAAACCCTATGGCTCAAGGTGCGGCAGTTGGAAAATATGGAGAAATAGATGAAAAACTAGAGGATAAGATAAAAGGTGCAGCAGCAGCTATGGAAAACTACGGTAATTTCTTTGCTCAAAATGTATTTATGGCAAGTTCAGGGGTACTGTTAATAGCTGGAACTTTAACTGAATTGGGATATACAGCAAACACTTTAGATATAGCTAAAGCATCAATACCAGTAGCTTTAATAACATTTTTATTAGTAGCATTGCAAAATTACTTATTAGATAAATCAATACAGAGAGAAATGAAAAAACACAACTAGAAGAAGGAGGAATTAGTATGGATATAAAAGCTATAACAGATATATTATTAGAAGTATTTTACACCATGGTTGGATTGCTTATGTTAACAACAGCATTCAGTACGTTTAAGGATAAAAATCATAAAGCAAAAATAGGAACTATGATGTTTTGGAGTATATTAGCTATAATCTTTATTTTTGGTAAAGTTATTCCACCTGCTATAGTTGGAGGATTATTAGTAGTATTAGGAATATTAACAGCAAGCAAGAAAGTTAAGGTAGGCAATTTAAAACCTCTAAGTAGTGAGTTTGCACATGAACAATGTAAGAAGTTAGGAAATAAAATATTTATACCGTCTATTGCAATAGCTGTAGTGGCTCTTGTTATAGCACAGTTTACACCTTTAGGTGGTGTAGTTGCCATAGGTATATCTGCAGTTACAGCAATATTAATAACTTTTGCAATAACAAAAGCTACACCAAAAATGTTAATTGAAGATGGAGATAGAATGCTTCAGTCAGTTGGCTCTACAAGTATACTGCCTCAGCTTTTAGCAGCATTAGGATCATTATTTACTGCAGCAGGTGTTGGTGAGGTTATTGCCGGGGGAATATCTAGCTTTATTCCAAGTGGAAATATACTTATAGGAATAACTGCGTACTGTTTAGGTATGGCTATATTTACAATGATAATGGGAAATGCTTTCGCTGCATTTTCAGTTATAACAGCAGGTGTTGGAATTCCATTTGTATTTGCGCAAGGAGCAAATCCGGCAATTGCTGGAGCGTTAGCATTAACAGCAGGATATTGTGGAACATTATTAACGCCTATGGCAGCAAACTTTAATGTAATGCCAGCAGCATTGTTAGAAACTATAGATAAAAATGCAGTTATAAAATATCAAGCACCGGTAGCTATAATACTTTTGGTTTTACATATACCATTAATGTATTTCTTAGCATTTTAGGACATCATAGGAGGTAAAAATTATGAAAGTTTTAATTACAGGGTTTGATCCCTTTGGAGGAGAAAAAGTTAACCCAGCATTAGAGGCGGTTAAATTATTACCAGATATTATATCTGGAGCAGAGGTTATAAAGTTAGAAATACCTACTGTTTTTAGAAAGTCTGTTATACATATAGATGAGGCTATAAAGATGAATAATCCTGATATTGTAATATCAGTTGGTCAAGCTGGTGGAAGATTTGGAATTAATCCAGAAAGAGTGGCTATAAATATAGATGACGCAAGGATAAAAGATAATATAGGAAACCAACCTATAGATATAGAGATTGAAGAAGATGGTAAAAAAGCATATTTTTCAAGTCTACCAATAAAAGCTATGGTAAAAAAAATGAATGATAATGGAATACCAGCAGCAGTTTCAAATACAGCAGGAACTTTTGTTTGTAATCATGTTATGTATGGGATACTATACTTAATAGACAAAAAGTATCCTAATATAAAAGGTGGATTTATACATGTTCCGTATATACCAAATCAAGTAATTTCAAAACCTAATACACCATATATGTCTCTAAAAGACATATCAAAAGGTTTAGAATTATGTATAGAAGCTGCAGTTGAAAATAGTGAAGATCTAAAGATAACAGGAGGGACGATTTGCTAATGTTAGAGCCAAAAGAAAGATTGAAAATATTTGTTTATGGAAGTTTAAGAACTGGCTTTTTTAATTATGACATATATTTAAAGGGAAAAGTAAAAGAGTGTAATTTAGGCAGAATAAAAGGTGAATTATTTCATATGCCAAATAAGAAATATCCAGCGCTATTAGATGGAGAAGACTATGTTTATGGTGAAATCATGGAAGTAGACAGCTATGAAGAAGTAATAGTTGCTATGGATAAGATGGAAGGATATCATGAGCCTAATAGTAAAGATAACGAATATAATAGAATTGTTGTTGATGTGTATAATATAGATAAAGATATAGTTGAAAAATGTTATGTTTATAAGTATGCATTAAATGATAGAGAAATATTTGATAAACATAGTGCTTACATAAATCATGGTGATTGGAAAAAGTTTATGACAAATAAATAATAATATAAAATAAAAAGTGGTATACTATAAAATAAAAAGGGTAAGTTAGCTTACTCTTTTTTATTTATATTAAAAGGTAGTGACATTATGTATAAAAAATTATTTGATTTAGACAAACAAAAAAATATGAGAGATTTTTTTCTTAATAACTTAAGTAAAATGGGAAAGTTAATTACATATAAAAAAAACGAAACTATAAACCATATAGATATAAATGAATTAATTATAGTTGTATCCGGAAAGGTTAAAGTCATTACATTTACAGTATCAGGACAAGAAAAAGTACTCTTTTATTTAAGAAGTGGAGAGATAGATGGTGAAATATCATATTTTGGAGATGAGCATATACATTCAAAAATTATAGCCTTAGAAGATTCTGTTATAAGCCATATTTCTTATGATGTTTTAACTGAAGTAATTAGTGAATATCCAGAGTATTATAGTTTTTTTATTCATAGTATTATAAGAAAATATAGGATAGCCTTATCACAAATATATGATTTTTTAGCGGAAAGTCCTAAAGTTAGAATAGCATCTACTTTATACAGATTAGTAACACAAAGCCCTAAATATATTGATGGAAGACAAACTATAGATTTACTTTTAACACATCAGGAATTAGCCAATTTAATAGGATGTTCAAGGGTTACAGTAACTCGAATTTTGAAAGAATTAAAAAATGAAGGAATAATAGATACAAAAACTAAAGAAATTTATATAAATGATATAGAAAAGTTAAAAAAATTATCAGGTATATATGATGACGAATAAAAACCTACTCTAAAATAGAGTAGGTTTTTATTATACCATTAGATTAAAAATAATTAAAAAAAGTACGCCTGGAATACCTAATAAACCTGCTATTAAAGCAGTTACAGCATTTATTGCTATGTATATACCAAATGGACCACCTACAAAGTTGATTAATAATAATAAAATTCCTCCAGCAATTCCATTTATTATTAACTTCATAAGAATCTTTATTGGCCATGCAAAAAGTTTTCCAATTATAAATAAACCTATAACAGCAGCAATAAATATTAAAGCAGTATCCATAAAATCATCTCCTCGGTAATTACCTAATTTATAATATAGGGAAACAAGCTCCAATTTAAATTTATTCAATAATTTTAAAAGTAAACTTGGAACCTTATAGTAATATTATATATCAATATTAAGGAGTATATGAGAAAAATATTATTTATAGGTACTACTTAATTCTTCTAACATTAAACTTCCATCTAAAGTTATGCCTTTGGTTTTAGCTAAAGAAAGAAAATATAAGTATTTAGACTTTGCCTCATCTTCTTTACATATTATTAAATCTATTAATTTAGGATCACTAACAAATTGAAAATAATTCTTTGCATTTTGCCATTCTTCCAAAGCATCATTTAATTGAGTAATAATATCTATGTCTTCTTTAGAATACTTTTTTCCTTTAAATATTAATTTGAAAACATGTTTTTTATTCATAGTATAAACCTCCTACTTTACAAGTATTATTTACATAAAGTGGGATTATTATACTTTTAATGAATATATAAAATACAATAAAAGGAAGCAATTTTAAAATTGCTTCCTCTTTTTGATTATAATTTACATCTAGATTTCTTTTCTTCCCTCTAGTGCTTTGGATAAGGTTACTTCATCTGAATATTCCAAATCTCCACCGACAGGAACACCGTGAGCTATTCTAGTAACTTTAACTCCTAAAGGCTTTAAAATTTTAGAAATGTACATAGCAGTAGCTTCACCTTCAATATTAGGATTTGTTGCTACTATTATTTCTTTAGGTTCTCCATTTATTCTAGTAACTAACTCTTTTAGTTTTATATCTTCTGGACCTCTTCCGTTCATAGGTGAAATTGTTCCATGAAGAACGTGATAAACGCCATTATATTCTTGAACCTTTTCTAGAGTCATTATGTCTTTAGGTTGTTCAACAACGCAAATTGTTGATTTATCTCTATTAGGATTTGAACATATAGAGCATGGAGTTGAATCAGTAAAATTACCACAAACAGGGCAATATTTTATAGTTCCTCTTGCCTTAACAAGAGCTGAAGCAAACTCCTCAACCTCTTCACGAGGTAAATTAAGAACATAAAGGGTTAATCTTTGAGCTGTTTTTGCTCCTATACCTGGAAGTTTGGAAAACTCTTCTATAAGCTTTTCTATTGCTACAGGATAAAAATCCAATTTATTCACCTCTAAGTTTTTAGCTTATTTATTATTAAAATAAACCAGGCATATTTAGGCCACCAGTTAATTTACCCATATCGTTTGCAGTTTGAGTTTCAGCTGTTTTTAAAGCTTCATTACAAGCTAGCATAACTAAATCTTCTAACATTTCAACATCATCTGGATCAACAACTTCTGGTTTAATAGAAACTTTTAATAATTCTCTTTTTCCATTAACTACAGCAGTAACTGCACCACCACCGGCTCTACCTTCAAAAGTTTTATTTTCTAAATCCTTTTGCATATCTTCCATTTGTTTTTGGAATTTTTGAGCTTGTTTTATTAAATTATTCATATTTCCACCCATTCCTGGGAATCCACCTTTTGCCATAAATTATTCCTCCTTTAAATTAAAGTAAATATATTATATATTATCAATATATTAGTATATATAATATTTGATAATAATGTAACTAAAATTAATATTTATTTTACTTATTTTATTTATATTAACATCTTAATATATTATTCATCAATTATTTCTACTAAATCTTCTCCAAAAGTTTTTAAAAGTATATCTTCTTTAGATATAGATTCTTCTTGTGGTTTATCTATAGAATAGTCTACTACAACGTTGGCCTTTAAAATTTCTGAAAAAATAGAGTTTATAATTTTTCTATTGCCTTCTTTTTCTAATCTTTTTTTATGAAATTCATATTGTTTTTCAAATATAATATTTATTCTATTCCCTTTAACATAGTTTATTTTTCCAACCATCAGTGCTGCTGCTAAAACCATGTTTTTTCTAGATTTTAATAGCTGTTGAATGTCTTTAAATGATTTATTTACAGTATCAAAGTCAATAGAGCAATTTTCAAAAGTTATATCATTGTCTTCTATAGAAGTCTCAGGTGTTGAATCTTTAGGTACATATATATCTTTTTTAGTTGATATTTTATTTTCATCAATAGCTTTATTATTAGAAACTATATTTGAGACTATACCATTTTTTATAGTATTTTCGATCTTATTAATTCTAGATAAAATTACTTCTTGAGATGTATCATATTCAAATTTACACATTTTTATTATAGCAAGTTCAAGATAAATTCTTCCTTGCTTTGAATATTTAGCGTTTTCTTCTGTGTCTTGAAGTATTTTTATATATCTCATTATTTCTTCAACTCTTAATTTTTCGCTTTGAAGTTTTAAAAGTTCTATATTTTCTATAGACATTTCTAAAACTTCTTCTGGATTTTCAGTGACCTTTACCATCATTAAATCTCTCATATGTTTAGTAAGATCTTTAATAAATAAATTTACATCTTTACCGGAAGATATAGCATTATTAATGGTTTTAACGGCACCTTCAATATCCTTTAAAATTATAAAGTCTGTAAGAGTTATTAAATCATCATTGGTCATAAGACCAAGCATTTTAACTATATTGTCATACTCAACTTTGTTATCACTCATGGATATAGCTTGATCTAAAATACTTAGGGCATCTCTCATTGCACCATCACATATTCTAGCAATTAGTTTTAAGCTTTTATCTTCAGCATAAACACCTAAAATATCAGTTATTTGTTTAAGTCTTAAAAATATATCATCATTTTTAATTCGTTTAAAATCAAATTTTTGACACCTAGAAAGTATTGTTATAGGTAACTTTTGTGGATCAGTTGTTGCTAAAACAAATATAACATAACTAGGTGGTTCTTCTAAAGTTTTTAAGAATGCATTAACAGCACCTTGAGATAACATATGAACTTCATCTATAATATAAACCTTATATTTAGATTCTTGAGGAGGATATTGTACATCATCTATAATATCCCTTATATTATCTACTTTATTATGAGAGGCTGCGTCTAACTCAACTACATCTATAGCAGTTCCATTATTTATCTTAATGCACATTTCACACTCATTACATGGTTCACCATCTTGAGAATTAAGACAATTTACTGCTTTAGAAAAAATTTTAGCGGTAGAGGTCTTACCGGTTCCTCTTGTTCCGCATAGTAAATATGCATGAGCTATTCTTTCGCTCTTTATTGCATTTTTTAATGTAGTGCTTATATGGTTTTGACCAACAACATCCTCAAATTTTTGGGGTCTAAATTTCCTATATAGTGCAGTATAACCCATAGTTTCACCTCATATCTTACCAATAATATTATAAAGTATTTACAACAATTAAAACGAAATACTATAAACTTTATAATTAAGCTTATATATAATATAATATAATTTTTTATGTATAAAAAAAAGATGCAAAAATGCATCTTGTACTTTTAAGATTTAAAGTCGTACACCTCGCTTCGATATTAATTTATATGCGTTACCTATGTAGTTAACTCAAACCAGGTTAATCCACGGCACATAAAGGGGCTCACTTATCGCTGCTTCCTTCCAGACCTGACGAGGTTCATGAGTCTTTATTGCGTGGGACCCAGTTATCAACGCCACTTACATAGGCCAGACCATACAAATTAATACCTAGGCGAGGAATTCAACCCTGCTATAGCGGATTGCAGGTGCAGGGCACCGCTAACTCCCCGTCTAGTACGACATGGCGGAGAGAGAGGGATTCGAACCCTCGGTAGAGTTTCCCCTACACACGCGTTCCAGGCGTGCTCCTTCAGCCGCTCGGACATCTCTCCATACAATATTCATTATGTAAATAACATTATACTATTATAATGTTACAATTTCAAGTATTATATTATTAATAAATTGTGCATATGTTGGATTAATTAAACATTTTATTATATTTGTTATAAAAAACATTTTTTTTTTCGATATTATACATATATAATATTATAAAAAATATTTAAGAGGTGTTTTATGAATTATGAAATAAAAGGTGGGAACATGCCAGTAGCAATATGTACATTAGACCAGGGAGAAACTGTAGTATCCGAATCAGGTGCTATGGGCTGGATGAGTGAGAATATTGTTATGGATACTAATATGAAAGGCGGGCTATTTGGGGGAATAGGAAGAGCTTTATCAGGTGATAGTTTATTTTTAAATACATTTACATGTACGAATGGACAAGGAACTATAGCTTTCCCTTGCTCAGTACCGGGAAAATTATTAGTTAAAAATTTATATCAAGGACAAACTTTGATTTGTCAAAAGGGTGCGTTTTTAGCAGCAGAAACTTCTGTTGAATTTAAAATTCACTTAAAGAAAAGAATATCATCTGGTCTTTTCGGAGGAGAGGGTTTTATACTTCAAAGAATGACAGGTCCAGGTATAGTATTTTTAGAATTTGATGGACATGTTGAAGAAATGGATTTATCACCAGGAGAAACAATTAAGGTTGATACAGGACATGTTGCAGCCTTTGAATCTACAGTTAGCTTTGATGTAGAAATGGTTAAAGGCGTGAAAAATATGTTGTTTGGAGGAGAAGGTTTGTTTTTAACAACTTTAACAGGTCCAGGAAGAGTCTATCTTCAAACAATGCCAATAAGCAATTTAGCATCAAGAATATATCCATATATACCAATGAAAAGTGGAAATTAATAAAAATAGCCATGCAAAATTTTGCATGGCTAATCTTTATGTGCGCCCAGCATGGGCGTAATCTTAAGGGTGAAAGTCCCTAACACGACCTAGTAGTGGTAAGTGTATAGCC
>NZ_LFRG01000045.1:0-26195 GCF_001573875.1 Clostridium sp. ATCC 25772 | reverse complement strand
ATAACTGCAAGTAGAGTATGCACATTAACTAATTATGGAATAGAGCTTCTCCGACATAATAGTAAATATAAAAACATGTTTAAAAAGTTCATAGCAAAAGAAGCCTTAATAGTTTAGTGATTTTTTTGAAAAAATTAAAAAACTCTATTAGAACAACTTAAAAGAAGTACAAGCTACTATAAGATTATTTTAAAAGTAAAAAATTTAAAGTTTTTAACATTTATATATTAAAAACAAGATAATTAATCTCATTGTTAGTGACGGGTATTAATTTAAATATTAATTAACAAATATAATAGTGACAGCAATAAAAAATACTGACTTATAATAAAATATTATGATAAAATTATAGAATAATATAAAGATTGAAATTTGTTATAGTTTTTTTATATTTAGAAGAGCATGGGGGAATAAGGAGAGTTATTATGAAAAAAAGGATGTTTTTATTAGAGTATATAACAAAACCTAGAACAGTAGGGGCTGTAATACCAAGTTCTAACTATCTTGCTAAAAAAATGATTGAAAATATTGATTTTGATAAAGCTAATTATATAGTGGAATATGGTCCAGGAACGGGGGTATTTACTGAAAAAATTATTAAAAAAAGAAAAAAAGATACTGCTATTCTACTTATAGAATACAATTATGAATTTTATACAGAGCTAATAAAAAAGTATAAAAATATAAGTAATTTATATATAGTAAATGGTTCTGCTGAAAATGTAGAAAAGTATTTAAAAAAATATAACATACCTTATATTGATTATGTTGTATCTGGATTACCATTTGCAAGTTTACCTAAAAACATGTCGTCTAATATACTAAAGAACACAAAAAAGTTTCTTAAAGAAGATGGAACCTTTATAACTTTTCAATATACTTTATTATTAAAAGATTATATAAACAAATATTTTTATAATATAAATATAGATAAAGAATATAGAAATATACCACCAGCATATATATTAAACTGTAGGAAAAATTAAACAAAAAATAATTAGAGAGAAATTATTGTAGATAAACTAAAAACCTTATTTGAAAATGATTATAGCCAAATTGTTAAAAAGTATGAAAATTATAAATCTTAGAAGCTGTTAAAAATAGCAAACTTAATAATTTAAATTGTTCATATACTAAAAACTTATATACTTATAGTGACAGTCATTAATTAAATAGTGACAGACAATTAATATAAAGATATTAATTATTTAATTTATAATAAGAAAGGTTAAGGTGAAAAAATGTATACTTGCGCTATGTGTAGTGAACATAATTGTAAATCGGGGCAATTAGAAAAAGTTCCGGCTAATTGTCCATGTAATGAGAAGGCTGAGCAAGAGGAAATAAAAGAATTATATTTGGAGGAAGAAAATTTTAAGTTAGCATATAATTCTGCAATAGTTGAAGCAGAAGGTTACTGTGAAAAAACAAGGCTTGAAGAAATAATAGAATTTGCTAAAAAATGCAATTTTAAAAAACTTGGAATAGCATTTTGTGTAGGATTTAGCAATGAGGCGAAAATGTTAAGCAAAATATTAAAACATAATGGTTTCGAAGTTAATTCTGTAGTATGCAAAAACGGAAGCATACCTAAAGAGTTTTTAAAAATTAAAGATAATGAAAAAGTAAGACCAGGAAATTATGAACCTATGTGTAATCCTATAGGACAAGCTACTCTTTTAAATAATGCTAAGACAGAGTTAAATATACTTTTAGGATTATGCGTTGGACATGATTCTTTATTTATAAAATATTCAGATGCACCGGTAACTGTTTTTGCAGTTAAGGATAGAGTTCTTGCTCATAACCCTATAGGAGCGATATATTTGTCAGAGAGTTATTATAAAGATAAATTATATAAATAAAGCATATAAAGGGTTATATTTTCTTATAAACCAACTCCTATTCTAATTTAAGATAAGATTTGTAGTTTTAGTTGCGGAATCGCTTAAATAAACTTTATTATAAGAAGTAATACCAAATATTGCATAATCACATATAATAATATGGCTAATATATTGAAAATTAAGATAAATGGGGGGGAGGATTTGGTTGAGCTAATCATAGGTTTCCTTTGCATGGTACCTATTATAGGAATACTTATATATAACGTAGTATACCCTCGAGAAAGCATACTTTATGATAATAAATGGAGGTTTGAAAATTTTAATTTCGAACCAAGCAAAGATGCAATTAAGCATCATAGATGTATGTCAATTTTAGTATTAGGGTTTACAATATTTATAATGATATTACTATTATTTATAATTTAAATTTTTTATGTATTTTGGTTCAAAATAAAAATTATTTTTAGTAAATCTGCAAAAATATATTATTATAAAAAATAGTATATAGTATAAAAGAGCTATTTCACATTACAGATTTGAAATAGCTTTTTTAATTAGTATTCTAATACAAGATTATTTTAAACTAATAAAATGCAAGATTGTATATAATTGTAAAAAGTTGTATAATATAAATTATAAGTTTAAATAAAGACAGTATGATATTTTTGATTATAGCTAATTCAAGTAATTTTTTTAGGTCCAAATAAAATATAAATTTATTTCTATTTAAGAATTATGGGAGGATAAAACATGTATGTTGGATGTAATTGGTCAAAGGCTCTACACCTTCTTCTTAAAGAAGATAGAATCGAAATAGATTATATTAAGAGTGGTGCATATGGGGATTTTAATAAACAGTTCTCAATGATTCGTTCAATGAGGCCAATTCTATTACATGGTCTAGGATATTTTGAGCATACTGGGATGAAAAATATAGAAGAAATAAATTTTGATTTAGCAAACCAACTTATTAAAAAGTGTAACTCACCACATTATGGGGTCCATCTTTCAATTAAAAATTCAGATATGCATAAAGGTATGACTGATGAAGACATATTCAAACATATGTGCAAACAAATTCAGATTTTGAAAAAGAATATATCAGTACCATTATTGCTTGAAAACACACCTGATTCACCAAAGGATCGCACAATGTTTGATCATTACCCATATGTTATGCCAGAACAAATTAATCGACTATTCATAGAAAATGATGTATCGTTTTTGCTTGATCTAACACATGCAAAGATTACCGCAAAATATCGTGGCTGGGATGTTAAGGATTATATTCGTAATTTACCACTTGCGCTTGTTAGAGAAATTCATGTAAATGGTTCTGGATATGATAAAGCTGGTTTCCCTGCAGATACTCACCAATCTATGGAAGAGGAGGATTATAAGTTATTAGAGTGGGTACTTAAATATTCAAATCCATACGTAGTTACATTAGAATATAATGGATTAGATACAGAGGATGAGGATATTGTTATTTTAAATTTAGAAAATCAATTAAATGAAATACAAAATATATGTAATAAGTAAATAGAGGAAGTTTTGATATTGAAATTTTAGTAGATAATATTTATATATCAAAATGCGAAAGTAATTTAAAATTTTATAGTAGAAGCTTGTTAATACACACTTTTTTGCATTATAAAAGATTACTTAATTTCTTTTGCCTTTAGCTTAACTGTAAAATCTATTTTTTCACCGTTTGTCTTAGTTAATTTTAATGTTAAAAATAGATTATCTTTAATATCACTTAGTTTTTTATTTGTTGGAATAATTGTACCACTTTTTAAACTTCCCAACTCTTTATTTACAATTAATTCTTTTGGAATTTTCATAGCATGATCATTATTTTTCACAGAAACACTTGTTGATAACAAATAATTTTCATTATTATCTATTTTAGTATATATGATTAAAGTGTAATGTGATATGTTTTCTATGGGAGTGCTTGAATAAGTTATATTACCACCATCTATTATTTCTTCATCAGGTTTTAAAAACAATATGCAATTATCTAACTTAATATATTCATTTTCACCAGATATGCTATATACTTTTATATTTTTAATATAATCTTTATATATTATTGTAGTTGTTATAAAAAATATGCATAAAATCATAATAAATACAAATAAAATATTTTTTATCCTTTTCATTAAAAATACCCCATAAATTATAAAATATTACATTATATATTATAAAAGAAAAGTAAAAGAAAGTAAACATAACAATGAATTATTAGATCAAATATGAAATAAAAATTAAATGAATAATTGTAAATATATTTCAAAAAAACCTATATTAGTAGTTAAAAATTTTAAGTAAACGTTACAAAAAGTTAAATTTTTTTTGATTTTATGAAGCATATATTAATTCTTATTTTAAGCAATTCACAAAACTTGAAAAAGTGTTATAATTTATTATATTAAAATTATATATACAAAATTCAATATAATTCATACGATATTCAAAATAATTCATACATTAAATGTATTTTGTTAGCTTATTTAATATAGGTGATACAAAAAATATAGTCAAGAAGGGGAATGGCATGGGAAAAGGAATCGTTAGACAAGGAAAATATGAAGATTTAGATTCTGTTGTAGTATTACAACAGCTATGGGCGAAAGAAAATATAACCTATGGTTTTGTTCCAATTGAGAGGGATGAGTTAGAAAGAAAGCTTGGTAAATATTTTTGGGTTTATGAGTTTAAAAATGAGATTTTAGGTTTTGCTTATGGAACCATTCATAAAGGAAAAAATATTTCGGTTATTGATGATGATGAACCTTATATTGAAATAGAAGATATCTATATAGCAGCTAAAAATAGAGGAAAAGGAATAGGAAATGCGTTGTTAGACAAGTTAATAGAAGTTGCTAAAGAAAATGGTGTTGAGAGATCTTTACTTTATTCATCTTCAAAAGATATGGATAATATTATTAAATTTTATAAAAAACAATATTTTAAAACATGGTATGTTACAATGTTTAGATAGTTTATTTATAAGTGTTTCTAATAAATAAATTTTATTTTATAGACAACCTATTTGGTCGAGGTGTTTCTAAAAGGAAAAATAGTTGAAAAATTCAAAATTTTCAACGGAATAAATATTTGATTATATTAAAATGGTGAAAATTATAATAAGAAATGATCTGTAGTTGTATTTAAAAAAATAAGACTTTGCAGGTTATATAAATTAGAGGATGTACCGCTCATTCCTCTAATTTTTTTATGTTAAAGTAATTCTTTATTTTAAAAAAATGATAAGTTGAGATATAGCTGTATATATATTTAATATAATTCCTATGGAACCTATAAACAATATAATAAGATAGTAGTTTCTATCTAGATTACCTTCTTTAAATTGTTGTTTTTTTAAATAAATCAAACCTGCCATAAGAACTACAAGTGAAATAGGTGATATAGGTGGGATAGTGATTTTAGAGATTACACCTATTAAGTAAGAAATAATTGCAATCATACCCGATATGAATACAATAAATTTTATATTTGTATGATTCATGTGAAAATTTCCTCCTAAAATTTAGTATTAAACTTATTTTTCTATAATAAATTAGAAGTATTTTTATTAGAAAAAAATAAAATATTGTCAAGTAATATTTTATCATAATAAAGTGAAAACTGTAAACAATAAGGTCTATTGTATAAAAATTTACATTTGTTTAAATGTAAAATACATTATTTAAAAATTATATTTTCTGTATTTAAATAAATATATAGTCATTAAGTTAGAATGAAACTTGCTGATAGAAAAATTAAAAATTAACATATACAACACAAGAAATACCTTGAATTCTACTTTTTTATTAAATAAAAAAAATCAAACATTAAATATTTACTAAAAATTAACAAATAAAATAAGTTTGCTGAATTAATTTCCAATATAATTAAAATATAATATATTTTGGAAAGAAGGTATCCTATGTATAAACGTTTAATTGCTTTAGTACTTAGTTTTTTATGCTTATTTAGTATAGGATGTATAAAAACAACAGAAGCTCTTACCAATGAAAATAGGAAATTTACTAATGAGCAATGGATTGAAGATATTGACTATTTAGTTAAAGAACTTTCACAAAAACATCCTGATCCTTTTTATAAGATAAAAGAAAAGGACTGGACAAAAGAAGTTGAAAAGCTAAAAAAAGATGTTCCTAAACTTACAGATGAAGATATTTACATGAGATTATATCAATTAACAGCATTATTAAAAGATGCTCATACTCATGTATATTGGGATCAATTGGAAAGTAAAATTGATAATATGAAAATGTATCCTATATCATTATATTGGTTTGGTGATGAACTTAGAGTTTTTAGTACATTTAAAGGTAATGAGCATATATTAGGTAAAAAATTAGTTGCTGTAAATGGTATACCAATTAATAAAGTTCTTGAAAAAATAAATACTTTAGTTTCTTATGAAAATAATCAATGGGCAAAAGCAACGAATTTTTTTGTAGTAACATACTATCCAGTGTTGAAATTTTTGGATATTACAGATGAAGAAAAATGCGATTTTACTTTTGAAGATGATAATGGAAAGAATATAACTAAAAATCTTAACGTAGTACTGTATAAAGATTTATATGATAAGGAGAGTAGAATAAAATTACTATCTGAAGAAGTGAGACAAAAATTAGTTAAAAATCAAAAACCAGAGGGACAAGAGGATGCATATTGGTTTAAATTCGTAGAAAAGGATAAAATTTTTTATTTACAATATAATCAATGCTTAGATTCAAATTTTGATGCTTTTTTAGAAAGTCTAATTAAAGAAATAAATTCTAATGAAGAAAATATCGATAAATTTGTTGTAGATTTAAGAAAGAATGCTGGCGGTGATAGCAGATTTATGAGTAGAATGATAACTGCATTAAATAGAGATACAAGGATTAAAGATAAAAAAATATTTGCTTTAATTGGAAAAGAAACTTTCTCATCAGGATGTATGGCTGCAACAGATTTAAAATTTCAACTGAATGCAAAATTAGTTGGTGAAGAAACTGGTGGTAATGCAAAATGTTATGGAAATTTAGGTTGGTTCAATTTGCCTAATACGGATATAGAGGTGGATTATTCTACACAGTATTATGATTTAGGAGTAGAAAGTGATGGTGGAGTTCTTCCGGATATAGAAGTAATAGATAGTTTTCATAACTATCTAAAAGGAATAGATGAATGTTATGAAGCTGTTAAGGCCCAATAATAAAATTATAATTTAAAAAAGTAGATAGTGGAAAGCGAAAAGTTTGGAAAAAAATCAAATTAAAAATCTCAAACTATGCACAAACCACTATCTACTTATATGATTCTTTCGCTTTATAAAGGCACAATTTAAGAGTTCAATGTTAGATATACATTTACAAAGGAGTAGTTTAGATGGGAAAGATTTATTATACAGATAGATTAATTTTGAAAGAATTAGATGAGTTAAATGGGAAAATGGTTTTAGATTATAATATAAGGAATAAAGAATTTTCCCAAAAATATGAGCCTAAAAGACATGATGTTTTTTATACTTTATCTTATCAAAAAAGTCAATTGAAAATGGACAGAAAGTTTAGTGAAAATAATTCTATGCTAAGATTGTGGCTTTTTAAAAAAGATAATTTGGATAAAATAATAGGCCAAATAACTTTTTATAATATAGTACCTTTTGCATTTTTATCTTGTCATATAGGATATAAGTGTGATAAAGATGAAATTAACAAAGGTTATATTACAGAGGCTATGCAAAAGGGTATTGAAATAATGTTTAGTGAGTATAATCTACATAGGTTAGAAGGATAGGTTAGAAGGATATGTTCAAGAAAATAATAAGGAGTCCTTAAAGGTTTTATATAAATTAGGGTTTATGAATGAAGGTGTTGCTCATAAGTTCTTAGAGGTTAATGGAATTTGGAAAGATCATCTCAGAATGGTTTTAATAAAGGAACAGTTCAAAGGTGTAAAGTAATATGATTATTACTTTACACCTTAATTTATTTTATATTTAGCTTATGTGTATAGAAGTACCTTTTGGGATGTTATCCCATATCCATTTTGCATTCTCAAGTTGTAGCCGTACACATCCATTAGATAAAGCCATACCTAGTCGACCATCCCGTACTGTGCCATTAAGATTATAAATTATAGAGTGAAAAAGATATTCTCCTGTTATTTGAGTATAATACCAGCATTTATATCCATTTTCTACGCCAAAATATAAACCTTTAACACCTACTTTAAAGTCTCCTTTAGGTGTTGGGGTAGAGGGTTTACCTATAGTGCATAAATAGCTTTTTATAAGTTTCCAATTTTTATTATAACCCTCAAGTATATTTACTTTAAAATTTTTTGTATCTACCCATATAAAATATTTTGAACTACTAAAAAAATTATTACTATTAACGAAATTTGTAGCTTTCTCAGTATAATTACTATCAGTTCTAAAATGGTTTAAAGCTATAGACTTATTGGTTGTATATCTAATTTTAGTTTTATAAATTAGATATCGTATCAATTTTTTCATAATATCACCTAAAAAATTATATATATTATTATATTAAGAATTTAAAAAATGTTGAATTTAGGAATAATCTTATAAAAACTATATTAAATATATTAATATAGTAATAAATAGGAGAAGGATATGGGAAAATCTAAAAAAAGACAAGTAGTTAATAAAGAAAATCTTATAGATATCAACAAGAAAAAATGTATAGGGTGTACTGCTTGTGCTATAAACTGCACAGATATAACTGGTATATCTGTATTAAAATCTACACAGGAGGGAAAAAGCACAGTTGTACCAAAGATGGGAACTTTTGAGGAAACAGGGTGTATTTATTGTGGGCAATGTACTCTTATATGTCCAACCACTGCTATTACTGCAAGAAATGATATTGAAAAAGTTGAGAAAGAATTAGGTAATGGAAAATACATGGTAGCATTTGCTGCACCAGCTTTAAAGGCAACTTTAGGGGAAGAGTTTAATCTTCCAATAGGAAGTAATGTAGAAGGAAAAGTTCAAGCATCTGCAAGAAAATTGGGATTTGAAAAGGTTTTTGATACAGATTTTGGAGCAGATGTTACTGTAATAGAAGAGGGAACAGAACTTATAAAAAGATTATCTCGTAAAGAAAATTTACCTATGTTTACATCCTGTTGTTCTTCTTGGGTAAGATATGTAGAGATTTTTAGGCCGGAACTAATCAATAATTTATCTACATGTAAGTCACCTCAACAGATAATGGGAGCAAGCATAAAAACTTATTTTGCAAATAAATTTAAAATATTACCAGAGAATATATATGTGGTGTCAATAAAACCTTGTACTTCAAAAAAATATGAAGCAGAAAGAGATGAGATGGGACGTGAAGGATACAAGGATATAGATACAGTACTTACTGTAAGAGAATACGGAGAACTTTTACGATCAAAGGGAATAGATATAACTGCACTTCCATCGGAACCATCAGATAGTATGCTAGGAGAATACACAGGTGCAGGAGTAATTTTTGGTTTATCATCTGGTGTTATGGAGGCTACCCTTAGAACGGTTGCATATTATTTAAATGATGATATTTCTAAAATAGAAAAAATACAATATTCAAAAATAGATGGAACAAAAAATTCTAAGGAAGCAGAAGTAATAATAGGTAGTCAACTTATGAAAGTGGCAGTAATAAGTGGATTAAGTGATGTTGAAGTATTTTTAAAAGATGATAAATGGAAAGAGTACACTTTTGTTGAGGTTATGTCTTGCCCAGGTGGTTGTATTAATGGTGGTGGTACTCCAAGAGTTATAAGGAAGTCTGAAATAATTGAGAAAAAATGTATAGCATGTGGTACATGTATAGATAATTGTCCTGTTGGAGCTATAAGTTTTAACAAAAACGGATATGCAGAGGTTTCACAAATGCAGTGTGTAGGATGTACACTATGTAGCAAACTTTGTAGAACTAGTGCGCCGAAAATTAATGTTTATGATAAAGGAACTCAAGAAAAATTAACAAAGAATTATATAGACTTGAGAAAAAATGTCTTAAGAAATATAGATGAAAAGTCTCAAAAGAAAGTATCGGTAGAAAATAAAGAAGTCAAAGAAATGTATGATAATTATATAGGTAATCCTGATGAAGAAAGAGCAAGACTTTTATTCCATACTCAATATAAAGATAGAAGTTCAGAATTGAAAATCAATAAAAGAACTTGTAGAGGTAAAAAGCGCAGAAGGTAGTATATGACCTCCTTTTATAAGAATCTAAAAAAATCTTATAAAAGGAGGTTTTATATTAGCAGGATAAAGTGTTAAAATATATGTTATATATGCGCAATTTATATAAGGATTGGAGATTGAACATGTTATTAAGAAAAGTACATTTAAGTGATTGCGAAACATTATTTAGGTGGATTAACGATATGGAAGTTAGAAAAAATGCTAGATATACAGATGTAGTGTCTATTGAAGATTTTACTGATAGGTTTAATAAGGAATTAGAAAATGAAAATGTATACAGTTTTATTGTAGAAAAAGATAGTGTAAGTATAGGTCAAATTAAGTTGTCAAAGGATGAAGAGAGGGTTGTATTTAATTATAGTGTAGATAAAAATTATAGAGGACAAGGTCTTGGAACTGAGATTGTAAAACAAGGCGAAAAGTTTGCAAAAAGTAATATTAACAATATAAATAAATTAGTTGCATACGTAAGAGGTTCCAATAAGGGTTCATGCAAAATATTTGAAAATCTAAATTATACTATTGCTTTTAGCAATGATGATTATGTAATATATGAAAAAAATATATAGTTTAAAATTTAAAAGATTGTTTCATTACATTAGAAAAAATTTAAAATTAAATATCTATAGGGAAACAAGCTCGCATTTAAATTTATTCAATAGCTTCAAAATATTTTTATGCAAAATGTAGCGTTGAATTTGAAGTGTTTCCGAGCATGTCTCACTATTTTGGGTATCCAAGTTTTGGAACGAGTAATTTTAAAAGTCAACTTGGAACCCTATAAATGGTAATAATTATATATTTAAATATTTTAATTTTAATTTTAATAAAAATACTATAGATTTTCAAATGAATCTGATACTATAATATAGTAATAAAAGATATACGTTTTATGTGAGGATAAAATCAATCCATAATATATATGTGGGGAAAATTGGTTTGTGAAAGAGTGGTAACATATTTATAAAACTTTTAAGTTAAAGTTTTAGTTTATTTTACTATGTTTAAATTAATTAAATTATATTGAAATGTAAAGGTTTAGTTTCATTAATATTAAAAATTAGGCATCATTATAGATTAAGTTGAATGCTGGGAGAGGGTGTGCAGAATAGTGGAATTTTTAACTGGAGCTGAAAAAATTAAAGAATTAAGAAAAAAGTTGAAAATGACGCAACAGGACTTTGCTACAGAAAATTTTACTAGAGGATATTTAGGTCTTTTAGAAAATAGTAGAAGAAATATAACAAAAGAAGCAGCAAAAACTATAACAAATAGTTTTATGAAAAGAGCCAAAGAGTTAAATATACATCTTGAAATTGATGAAGAATATTTTCTAAGAACGCCAAAAGAAGATGCTCAGTGGTACTGTGAGTTAGAGTTGGAAAAAGAAAATATTACTATAGAAGACTTAAAAGATATTTTAGAGATTGGAAGAGTATATGGTTTAGATAAAATAAAGTGTTTAAGTTATATGAGAATAGGAGAAATATATTTTAAAAACAATGAATATGTAAGTGCATATAAGTATTATTTTTATGCATTAGATTTAAATAGAAATGATTTATTAGCTGACAAAGAAATAACATTATATAATAAGATTGCAAAATGTAAATACTATGTATTAAATTATGATGAAGCAATTGTACTATTTATGAGGGAATATGAGTCTTGTAAAAAATTTAATAAAAGAAGTGATATGCAAAAAGCACTTTATAATTTAGCAGTTTGTTATAAACAATCTGGTGATATAGATAAAACAATATTAATCCTTAATAAATTTACAGAGAACTATGAGTTTTATGATGATAAGGAAGAAGAATTATATATATGTGCTAATAGTATAAAAGCAAATTGCTATAAAGATAAAGGTCAGTGTAAAATAGCAATTGATATATATAATAATTTAATATCTAAAATGAATTTTAAAAATGATATTTTAGCTTATGTTTATAATAATATTGGAGATGCTTATTTAGGCGACAAAGATTTAGAAAGAGCATTAAATTACTTTAATAAATCTCAACAAATTAGAATAAAAGAGGACAAGCCTAATTTATCTCATACTTTAGTTAATAAAGCTAAAGTATATTTAGAAAAAAAGTTTTATGAAGAGTGTATAATGATTTTGGAGCTTTCTTTAGAAAATGCAATGGAATATAAAGACTATGAATATATAGTTAAAACATATAATCTTTTTGAAAAGGCATATTTAGAAACGAAAGATTATGGAAAATTAGAGTTCAATTATAAAAAGATGATAGAGATATTAGACAAAACAAAAAATTATCTAGATATTATAAAGGTATATACAAAATTACAGGAATTATATTTAAATAATAATGAAATAGAAAAAGCAAATGATACCTTGAAGAAAATTCAAAATGTATTATTAAAAGTAAAAGAAATAGAAAAAAGTTTTTAGGATTATAAAAGTTAATTATATATACTTTAATAGAATGGTTTTATCAAGCTAAGTGAAAACTTAGCTTATTTTTATGTACCTATGATTATTGAAAATGTAAAAAAATAGGAGTAAAATAAAGCTAAGAATATTCTGAAAAAAGAGAAAGGAGGAGTAATTTGAAAAAATTTTGGGGCATTATTCCACGCAATATAATAAAAAATAAAGGACGAGTTTTTATTATGGGGATTAGTATAGTTCTTGCTATATCATTAATAGTTTCATTGAGTATAGTAGGTGACTCTATTATAAAAAATAAAAGTGAAGAATATATAAATTTAGGTGGTGGAACTTACGATATTTTTACAGAAAGCAATGATTATAGTCTTATAAATGAATTTGCAGAAGAAAATTTTTTGAAAACATCAATAATAGAAACATCTGTTGGAATCTGTAAAGTACCAAATAGTAAATTCGAAATAGAAATAAACGGTTATAACAATATAATAGAAGATAAAATATTGAATTTTAAATTATTAGCGGGCAGATATCCAGAAAAAAATAATGAGATAGCATTAGAAGAATGGATATTAAATGAACTTCCAGTTAAATATAATTTAGGTGACAAAATAAAGTTAGAATATATATCACAGTATTTTGATGAAAATGAAAGTTATGATTTAAAACAAGAGGATGAATTTTTATTAGTTGGGGTTTTTAATTATAAAAATTATGAAAGTCCACTAAAAAATAGAGCCAAGGCTTATGTAACCTCACAATTTGCATTAAATAAAGAAATATATGGAAAAGTTAATCATAGAATCTATGGTGTTTTAAAAGAAAAGTATTCTTTAAATGAAGTATTTTTAATAATTAGTTATATTAATGATTATGGCTCTTTATCTATAGGTAAAAATGATGCAAAAATTGATGGTGAAAATAATATGAATTTTTTAAATAATATTTTGTCACTTTTGTTTTTAGTAATAGGAACGGTGGCAGGAATAGTTATTTATAATATTTCTAATATAATGGTTACGGAAAGAACAAAAGAATTTGGTATATTTAGAGCATTAGGAGCATCACCTAAAATGATAAAATCTCTTGTTATTTTAGAAGGGGTTTTGGTAGGTGTTATTTTTATTCCTATAGCTATGGTAGTAGGTTCAATTTTAACTAAAACTTTTATAAAATCTCAGTATATAAATTTAGGCAATTTAGCTGAATTAGTATATATTCCTCCAAAAGGTATATATTTTTCTTTGATGATAGGATTTTTTACCTTAATAATAGGAAATTATTTTCCAGCAAGAAGGGCATCGAAGGTTTCTCCAATGCAGGCTATTTTTTCTAATAATAATTTGAATTTAAAAGGTCATATGCTTAAAGTTGGATTAGAAACAAAAAGTTCTGTTAGAAAGAAAATGTCTTTTTCAACTAATATGGCATATTTAAATTTAGATAGAAATAAAAAAAGATTTATTACTACTGTAATTTCATTAAATATAATAGTTATAATGTTTTTTGGAGTACATTACTTAATAAATTGTTTAGATCCTCTTAGCAATTATAAAGAAAAATTTGGAGGAGACTTTATTATAAAGTCTACATCTAATATAAACGGTTATGAAATGAAAAATGATAAAATAGAAGAACTACAGAAAATTCAAGGTGTAAAAAATATATATAAATGTAAAGAATTAAACTGCAGTATTGAAGTCCCAGAAAAAAGTATAACTAACACAGGCTTTAAATATTTAAGGTCAATTGGTGAATTAAAAGAGGAGGAGTCTTCAACATCAGATATAAAAAGGTATTTATTTTCAAGTAGAATTTTAGGATACGACAATGAGGAGATAGATAAATTAATTCCGTCTGTTCAAGAAGGGGATAAAACTCTAGACTCAGTGAAAAATAGACCTACAGTGGCTATAGTTCAAAACATTAATAATAAAGAATATACGGATATTAAAATTGGAGACACTTTAAATATGATTGTTCCCAAATATGATAAAAATGGTAGAGAAGAAGGTGTAAAAAATGTTCCTTTTACTGTAGTTGCAATTTTAAATAGTAATAGTCTAGGTATGTCTATTGGTGATGTGCCTATAGTGCCAGTTGTTAGCAATTATAGTTGTGAAAATTACTTGAATTTAAATGGATATATTGGTTGTAAAATTAAATGTGAAGAAGGATTTAAATTTAATGATATAAAAACTAAATTAAATGATTCTATAAGTGATAGTAAGGAATTAACATTAAAGTCATATGTAGAAGAATATAATAAAGCAAAGGAAAATAATAAAGATTTTGCTATAATGTTATATGGTTTTTTAACAGTAATAGGGATTATAAGCATTATCAATCTTGTTAATGTTATGAATATGAGTGTTATTTTAAGAAAAAAAGAAATAAGTATATTAAGAGCAATAGGTCTTAATAATAGAGATGTTACAATTATGATTATGTCAGAAGGTGTGTTTTACGGCTTGGCATCAAGTATTTTAGGTTCTATTTTTGGAACTATATTAACAGTTATAATTTACTTTAATGGAAGAGAAAGAATAAGTAGTCTTTTAACGTGGTCAATGCCCTTTAATACTATAGTAACCTCTATTATAATAGTAACATTAATATGTGTAAGTTCTGCTATAATTCCAATAAAAAGTTTATTTAGAAAAAGTATAGTGGAGTCAATAAAAGGTATAGAATAAGCAAAAGATTTTAAAGAAAATTGCGAAAAAAATATTTTAGTTAAAATTTGTTTACAATAGTTTTTTAAAATAGTATAATAATTTTCAATTAATAAATTATATATCCATATATTTTTGGTAATATGGACCAAAAGTTTCTACGAGAAGACCGTAAAATTTCTCACTATGGGTAAGTCAAGTTTAGAGCTATTTATGCTAGTATTGATTTACCGTCAATACTAGCATTTTTTTATAAAATATAAGAATATCCATATATTTTTGGTGATATGGACCAAAAGTTTCTACAAGAAAACCATAAAATTTCTTGCTATGGGTAAGTCAAAGCTATAGTTTACTATAATAGTATTGATTTACCGTCAATACTATTTTTTATAATCTTTAAAAATAAATATGAAAGGAGCAAATGATGAAAGATTTATTAGAAAAACAATTTAAGTTAAAAGAGAATAACACTAATGTGAAAACAGAAATTATAGGCGGATTTACTACATTTATTACTTTTGCATATGCATTATTAGTTATTCCTAACATACTGAAGATAGGAGGTATGAATGCTCAAAATCTTACTGGAGACGCAGCAGCAGCCCTATCAATGGCAAATGACCCAGTAATAGCATCAGCTTTTGCATCTGTGTGTATATCATCAGCTTTAGGGACACTTATAATGGCCTTTCATGCTAATCTACCTTTTGTGTTAGCTCCAGGATTAGGTCTTGTTGCATTTTTTTCTTATAATATTTGCTTAAACCTTGGTTTTACATGGCAACAAGGGTTAGGTGCAGTCTTTATATCAGGACTATTATTTATAATAATAACACTTACCTCTATTAGAGAGAAAATTGTACAGGCTATTCCTCAAAACCTTAAATTTGCAATTACAGCAGGAATAGGATTATTTGTATCGTTAATAGGATTAAAAAGTGGTGGACTTGTAATTGCAAACCCATCTACATTAGTTTCTTTTGGAGATTTTACTGATAAAACAGTTATACTTACAATTATTGGACTTATAATTACAGCAATACTTGTTGCAAGAAATACTAAAGGTGCAATGCTTATAGGAATTATAATAACTACAATAATAGGAATACCTATGGGAATTACTAGTCTTCAAGGCGCAAAAATATTTTCAATGCCAAATGTAGGGTCAACTTTCTTTGCAATAGATTTAAAAGGGCTTTTATTTAGTAATGGTAATGGGATTTTAGGAGCTATTTTGACAGTATTTATGGTTGTTATTACATTAAGTTTAGTTGATTTATTTGATGGAATTGGAACTTTAGTTGGAACAGCTCAAAGTTCTGGTATGGTAGATGAAAATGGAGAAGCTAAGAATTTAAGAAAGGCGCTTACATCTGATGCTATAGCTACAACTTGTGGAGCACTTTTAGGAACTACAACACTTGCAACAGTAGTTGAATCAGCAGCTGGAATAGCAGCTGGAGCTAGAACAGGACTTTGTAATGTTGTAGTAAGTGGATTACTTTTAATATCATTATTTTTTAGTGGGCTTATAGGAATAGTTCCACAAAGTGCTACAGCACCAGCACTTATAATCGTTGGAATACTTATGATGAGGGCTGTAACAGAAATTAATTTTTCAGATTTTACAGAAGGATTGCCTGCATTTTTTACAATAGCCATGATGCCATTTACTTATTCAATAGCTAATGGAATTGCAGTAGGGATAATATTTTATCCAATAATGAAAATTGTAACTGGAAGAAAAAAAGAAATACATAATATGTTATATATATTTGCTATATTATTTATATTAAGATTTGTACTTATGCCAGATTAATTAGCTAAAAAAGATTTAAAAAATCTCTTAAATTCTAAATTATATAGAGTTTAAGAGATTTTATTTACTATAAGTCAATATATTGATTTAAAAATTTTATATATTTGTAGCGAAGATAAAGACATAATACATTTGTATCATTAAAAAAAATTTTAATAGGAGTTTTTTTAAGAAAACCTACTGGAGATTCATAATTTACATTATGTATATCTTTAAAATTAAATTTAATATTTTTTATAAATGCTTCGTTTTTATTTATTAAAATTAATCCATTACATAAACAGCGGTCTAAAGTTAAAATCGTCATAAAAAAATATACTTGTTTTAATTTTATTGAAGAATCTATAATACCAAATAAATATAAAAATAGCATTATGAAAAATAATAAATAATTTTCCGATGAAGGAAAGAAAAAAGCTTTAGTATTTTTATCTTCTGTTTTCATACTTGCAAATAAAGTAAAATATTTTTTTATATTATAAAGAAATAAGAATATTGTATAGATACCTGCTAAATAAATGATAAATGGAAATTGTTTACTTATTAAGCCTATTATAAAAATAGTAAAAATAGTAAATATAATTAGCATAAAAGTCCTCCTTTAAAAGTAATTTTTAAATTAAATAAAAATTATTTAATTTTATGATTTAAAAGTTGCAAAAAATAATGTAATATAAAGAATATAAATCAAATTTTTAATATTAAAAAAATAAGTGGAATAAAGTTTTTGTGATATAATAAAAATTACATTTAAATTTATTTGTATAATAAATCAAGAATAATTGGATTTCTTATAATAATTCAATTTTAACTTTATATATTTGTAATTATTATACATTCATATAGTATATCATATAAGCAATAGATATGTTGCATAACTGGTTAACATTCTCCACTCATAAGTTTTAAATTTTAAATGCATGTGTTGTTATTAAATCTAATAAAATTATGTAAATATTAAGACTACAAATTGTTCTTATAAAGTTTTGTAGTCGGCTAATTATATAAAAAAATAATATATGACTTATAAAGGTAGAGGTGATAATATGGACAGATTAGATATTAATATAATAAACAAGAAAAATACTTCCCTTCATTTTGAATTTATAAAAAATGGAGAGAAAGAAGAAGCAGCATTGACTTCTATAGAGGGACTTGCACATTTTGGACTTGGCAGAAAAGAAAGTGATACAATAGCTGTTGATGGAGCGGGAGAGAATACATTTCCAGTTATAACCAAGAAAGAAGGGCCATTAAAAGGTTATAGTTATGGTATGGTCGTTGGTATATACTTTTATAAAGATAATGAAAATAGAAATAAAGATGCAAATTTTACTTATAAAGATGTTTTATTTACAGATATGTTAGATTTAGATGAAATAAAAATATATTATAATATAACAAATTATAATTTAAATGTTGTTATATTTAGAGAGGAACAATGCTTATATAGTTCAATATAGATATAATATTTAAATGACTTGTATCTATATAATAAGGTGGTTTTTAAATGATATGTAATATTAAAGATTTGAATTTAAATTATGAAATTATTGGCGATGGTATACCAATTCTTATGTTGCACGGTTTTTTCGCAGATAGTAATCTTATGAGTGGATGTATGGAACCTATTTTAATAGATAATAAAAACTATAAAAGGATTTATTTAGACTTACCAGGTATGGGAGAATCAATAGGTGGAAAATGGATTAAAAATTCTGATGAAATTTTAGATATTGTACTAGAATTTATAGAAAAAATTATTCCAAATGAAGAATTTTTATTAGTAGGAGAATCCTATGGTGGATATATTTCATTAGGATTATTACATAAAATAGCTTCAAAAGTTAAAGGATTACTTTTAATATGTCCATGTGTTATTGCTCCAATGGAAAAACGCAATTTGCCAGAACATGTGGTATTAGAGTGTGATAAAGATTTTACTAGCAAGCTAAGTGAAAGAGATTTACATAAGTTTAATGAGAGGGTTGTAGTACAAAACAGTAAAACATGGCAAAGGTTTGAAAATGAAGTGTTATATGGTGTTAAAATTTGTGATAGAGAATTATTAAAAAATATAAAAGAAAATGGGTATGAATTTTCTTTTGATGCTAGAAATTTAAAAGAAAAATTTATAAAGCCAACTACTATGCTTGTAGGTCGCCAAGATGCTATAGTAGGATATAAAGATGCTTTTGAAATGCTAGATGATTTTCCAAGGGCAACCTTTGCTGTTATAGATAAATCAGGGCATAACCTTCAATTTGAACAGGAAGAAATATTTAATATAATGGTTAAAGATTGGTTAGCAAAATTTTAAATAATTATACATATAGAGAAATAAGGTCCAATTTAAATTTATTCAATAATCTTAAAATATTTTTATCTGGACCTCTATAGTAAAAGCGGTATCTTATTTATGATACCGTTTTTTTTATAGGAAAGAAATCTATCTAAAAAGGTTTTGAAAATATATTTTTAATGTAACTATAAATTAAAGATTATTTTTCATAAAACTTTTCCTTGAATTTTATATAGCTTATTATATTAAATTTAATAATATTAAAGTATGGTATAATACTTTTAGTAATATATAGGTAAACAAGCTTAAATTTAAATTTATTCAATAACTTTAAAATATTTTTGTGTAAAAGGTAGTGTTGAATTCTAAGTTATTCGGAGCATGTCTCACTATTTTAGGTATCCAAGTTTTGGAATGGATAATTTTAAAAGTCAACTTGGAACCCTATATAGGTAAACAAGCTTACATTTAAATTTATTAAATTAGAAATTGGCTTGTAATGCTATAGGAAAATAAATTCAGCAATTATTTAGTGAATTTAAAATTTATTTTAAATATGAATTTTGATAGAAATGGAGCGGTATAGTAATGGAAAAAATTTATTATGAAGATCAATATGTTAGAAGTTTTATAGCGGAAGTTGTTGAGATAAAAGAAATAGATGAGAGGTTTCATGTAGTTTTGGATAAGACTGCTTTTTTCCCTGGTGGAGGCGGTCAATTTTGTGATAATGGAACAATAGAAAAAATTAATGTTATAGATGTTTATGAAAAAGATGGTACAGTATATCATGTTCTTGAAAAAAACCTTATAAAAAAACATAAAGTAAAGTGTGAGATAGATTGGGAAAGAAGACAAGATGGTATGCATCAACATTTAGCACAGCATGTTCTTTCAGGATGCTTTTTTACATTATTTAATGCTAACACTGTTAGTTTTCATTTAGGCAGTGAATTTAGTACTGTAGATATAAAAGGTATTTTAGAGGAAGAAAAGATAAGAGAAGCAGAAAAACTAGCTAATGATGTTATAGGAAAAGATTTAATAGTAGAATCTTTTGTACCTTTAAAAAAGGAACTAAAAAAAATTAAATTAAGAAGAGATCTTCCAAAAACTGATGAAGAAATTAGAGTTTTAAAAGTTGGAGATTTAGATATAAATGCTTGTTGTGGTGTACATCCAAGTAATACTATGGAAATTAGAATGATAAAAATAATAAAATATGAAAAAAATAAAGGTAATACCCGTATAGAATTTTTAGCAGGCAAAAGAGCAGTGGATGATTCCTTAAAAAAAGATAGATTTTCATATGATATATGTAGATATTTAAGTAGTAGTGAAGAGGAAGCCATAAATAGTATAAAAAATTTAAATGAAGAAATAAAAGGTCTTGTAAATGAAAATAAGAAAATAAGGGATATAATAGCTGGATATGAAATAAAAGAAATGATAGGTGAAGCGATAAAAATAGGAGATATTTCTGTTGTTAAAAAGGTATATGAAAGTGAAAATGCTAAGTATGTAAATAAAATAGCATCAAAATTAGTAGAAGATGAAAATGTAGTAGCACTTTTAGCTGTTAAAAATGGAGAGAGAGCAAATTTAATATTTGCATGTTCAAAAAATTTGAAAGATATAAATATGAATGAGCTATTAAAAGATAGTATAACCCTTATAGATGGTAAAGGTGGCGGAAGTCAATTTTTAGCTCAAGGTGGCGGCAAAAATAATATGAATTTACAATCTTCACTTGATTATGCTTTAGGAAAAATAAAAAATAATATATAGATATTAAAATCCAAAAATAACATTAGGTGAAGGATGACATTTTGATTATATAGAGGTGATGACAACTTGAAGTGTAAAATTAAAAATATAGATATAAATTATGAAATCATAGGTGAGGGAATACCAGTTTTAATGATTCATGGATATTATGCAGACCTTAGACTTATGAAAGGTTGTATGGAACCTATATTTGAAAAGAAAAGTGGATATAAAAGAATTTATTTTGATCTTCCAGGCATGGGAAGTAGTGGCTTTTTAAATTTTGTAGACAGTTCTGATGCTATATTGGATGTTGTGATAGAATTCATAAAAAATATAATAAAGGATGAAAATTTTTTACTTGTAGGGGAATCCTATGGTGGGTACATTTCACTGGGACTTGTACATAAATTAAGAAAAAATATAGATGGCATGTTATTGATATGTCCATGCATTGAACCAATATTAGAAAAAAGAAAAGTTCCTTCACATATAGTATTAAAGAGAAATTTTAAGTTGCTTGCAAAATTAAGTCCAAGTGAATTTAAAAATATAGAATGCAATATGGTTGTTCAAGATGAACATATGTGGACAAGATATAAGAAGGAAGTATTATCAGGTGTAGAACTTTATAATAGGGAAGCCTTACAATCAATTAAAGAAAAAAGTTATCAATACTCCTTTTCAATAAAAAATATGGAGGATAAATTTGAAAAACCAACAATGTTTTTACTTGGAAGGCAGGACTCCGTTGTTGGGTACAAAGATAGTTTTAGTATTTTGGATAACTTTCCAAGGGCTACCTTTACTATATTAGATAGAGCTGGACACAATTTGCAAATAGAACAGGAAAAGTTATTTAATACTTTGTGTAACCAGTGGTTAAGTATAATAGAAAATGAAAAACCCGTAAGTTCTAACGTTATATATGACTTAGCTAAATAAAAGAGAAAATAAATAATAAAATCCATAAAAACTGCTAATACTATAAAAAAGCATTTGTAAAAGAAAATATAAATTGCTTTTTTATATCTAATGTAAAAAATTATTAGAAGGAGCAGGTTTTTATGGATTTACTTATATTTATGGTTTTTAATTTTGTAATTTATTCTTTTTTAGGATGGATAGTAGAAAATGTATATTCTTTAATCACTATTAAAAGTTTGAAAAAGGATGGTTTCTTAAACGGACCATTTAAACCAATGTATGGATTCGCTGCGGCTATATTAGTATTTTTAAATGAATATATGGA
Source organism: Clostridium sp. ATCC 25772 (assembly GCF_001573875.1). Classification (NCBI taxonomy): domain Bacteria; kingdom Bacillati; phylum Bacillota; class Clostridia; order Eubacteriales; family Clostridiaceae; genus Clostridium; species Clostridium sp. ATCC 25772. Next base: position 3,851 of record NZ_LFRG01000045.1, on the reverse strand, counting down.
GTTTAATTTATTAATTATGATAATGCTAGCATTTGTTATCCCTACTGCAGTAGAATATTTAACTGGATATATGTTAAAAGAATGGTTTAATAAAAGTTATTGGGATTATTCCAAATTAAAATATAATTTAGATGGAATAATAAGTTTCAAATTTTCACTTTATTGGATTGCACTTAGTTTTTTTACAATGTACTGTATACAGCCTTTATTAGAAAAAATATTTGAAAAAAATTTCATATTTTGGTCAGTATTTATACCAATAATAATAACATGTATAACAATAGATTTTTTATTCACTTTGAAATCAATAGAAAAGAGAGAAGTTTTAAAATAATATTGCGAAATCTACTAAGTTGAAATAATACCTTAAAACCGTATAAAAGAACTATTTTTAATTTTAAAATAAAATAGTTCTTTTTTTGCACAAAAATTACAGCAAATTTCATTTAAGAAGTTTTCAAAAATGATATAAATTTTACTATAAATACTATTTAAATGTTTACAATGTGATTATTTACAATATATAATATGTATTATATGTAAAGTAACTAATAAAATGTAAATAATTTTAAATTACATTTTATATAAAATAATATAAAGTAATTTAATTTTTAAAAATTTAAAATCTTTAAAGGATATAATAATAATATATGGAAGTATAATAATATTTATTATTATAATATTAAATTAATATATAGGGAAACAAGCTCTAATTTAAATTTATTCAATAATCTTAAAATATTTTTATACAAGATAAAGTGTTGAATTCTAAGTGATTCGGAACATGTATAACTATTTTGGGTATTCAAGTTTTAAAATGAATAGTTTTAAAAATAAACTTGGAACCCTATAAATATTGTGTAAAAATATAGAGTTTTGAAGGGGAAAATATGTTTCTATATAAAATTTTAAATTATGCAAAACTAAGCTTATAATTTACCATTAATCTTGCTTTACGATAACAATAGTTTTAAAGCTTGATAATAAATGGAAAAAATATGGTTGGGGGATGAATCAATATGAACTTAATTTATAATACCTTAGATGAAGGTATTTTAATTATTGATAAATATGGAAAAATAAATTTTGGGAATAAATCTTTATTAAAAAGGTTAGGATATGATGAAATTGAGATAAAAAGCCTAAAATTACAGGAAATTATATGCAAAGACGAAAAAAAAATATTAGATATAATTAAAAATAAAGAAAACGTAAATGATTTAGATATAGAATTATATTGTAAAAGTAAAAGTATATTGTTTTTTAGAAGTAAAATTATTTTAGATAAATGGAAAGGTGAAGATTGCAAGGTTTTAGTTTTAAAAGAAAAAGGTAAAAGACCATATATAATGGAAGACTTGGAATATTTATTAGATACTATACCCTATGGAGCTTGGATGAAAAATGTAGATGGCGTCTATATATATGCTAATGATGCTTATGCAAGTAGATTTGGTAGAACTAGATATGAAATTCTAGGAGAATTTGATAAAGATTTTTGGGGAGAAGAATTGAGCATAGGTTTTAGACGCGACGATAATGAAGTTGTAAAAAGTAAGACGCCTAAATTATTAGAGGAAAAAGTTAAACATAATGGATATGATCAATGGCTAGAAACTTATAAGGCACCAATTTTTGATGAAGAAGGTAATGTTAAATGTACTATAGGTATAACAAGGGATATAACAATAAGCAAAAAAATGCAAGAAGAACTTGTAAGAAATAAAACTAATATTGATTCACTACATAATATGATTGATAAAATTAAAAATTATACAGCGCCGTATGAGCTTTTAAAGAATATAGGAGAAGAGCTTTTAAATTATTTAGGTGCAGATGGAATAAGTATCTTTATATATGATGAGCAAAATACAACTCTTTTTAAGGCTATACAATTTGGAATGGCAGAAAAAATTTTTGAAGATTGTGAAAAAGTAAAAATTAGTAAAGCATTAGAAGAAAAATTGGTTAAAGTAAAAGAAGGTAATGGTGATTATATAGAAAATAGATATGAAAAAGTGTTTAAAAATTGCAATATACAACTTGAAAATGTAAATTATAAAGAGTGTTATACAATTACTTTCAATAAAGAACTTATAGGAATTTTAACAATGTCATATAAAAAAGATAATGAACCTAAACTGAAACAGGATGATTTTATTAATTCAACCTGTGATGAACTTGGTGTAATCATAAAGAATTATATGTTGTCCGAAGCGCTAAAAAAGGAATTTGATAAAAGGCTAAAAACAGAAAGAGAATTAGAACTTTTTTTAGAAACAGCAGTAGATATTGTATGCATTATTGGAGCCGATGGATACTTTAAAAGTGTGACGTTTCAATGCGTAAAAACTCTTGGATGGAGTCAGGAAGAGTTATTATCTATGGATTTTAGAACTTTGATTCATCCTGATGATGTTGATGGAATTGTTAAAGTAAGTGGACTATCCCAGCTAATGGGAGATGTAAAAAGGTTTATAAATAGATATAAATGTAAAAATGGTGGATATAGATGGCTGCAAGTAAGTAGTAATGTTATCCCAGAAAGAAATGTTGCTATTGCTACAGCTATAGATATAACAGAAGAAAGAGAATTAGAAGAAGAGAAGAAAAAATTAGAAAAGACTGTAGCACTTGAAAGTCTTAAAAATGAACTTTTTACAAATGTATCACATGAATTTAAAACGCCACTTAATATAATTTTAACCACAACTCAATTATTATTAGAAAGCAAAAAAAATAGTTGTGAAAATTTTAATGATTTAGATTTGAATAGATATATGAAGTCTATAAGACAAAATTCATATAGATTGTTAAGGCTTGTAAATAATTTTATAGATATAACTAAAATAGATGCAGGTTATTATAAATTACATCTTGGAAATTACAATATAGTATCTGTTATAGAAGATATAACTTTATCTGTAGCTGAATATGTTGAAAATAAAGGTATAGAACTTATTTTTGATACAAATGTAGAGGAGCAAATAATAGCCTGTGATCCAGATAAAGTTGAAAGAATAATGCTTAATCTACTGTCCAATGCAATAAAATATACTGATGAGAATGGCAAAATTCAAGTTAATTTTATTTCTAAAGAGGATAAAATAGTAGTATCAGTAAAAGACAATGGAGTAGGAATTTCAAAAGAAAACTTAAATATTATATTTGATCGATTTAAACAAGATGATAATGCATTTAAAAAAAGGTGTGAAGGAAGTGGAATAGGACTTTCTTTAGTAAAATCACTAGTAAACATGCATGGTGGAGATATATTTGTACTTAGTGAAATTAATAATGGAGCTGAATTTATATTTGATATTCCAATAAAATTAATAGAAGGAGAATTTATAGAGAAAGAAGATAATAATTTATTAAATTCTAAAATAGAAAAATGTAATATTGAATTTTCAGATATATATTCATAAAAGAAAACAACTTGCTATTAATAAAATGTACCCTTTGTAAAGAATACATTTTATAATTAGCATGTTGTTTTCTTTTTTTAGTATTACGTAATTCAATTTAATTTAATCATGTATACAATGTTTATGAAACTTAAAATATTTTATACAGTGTCTAATTTATATGGGAGATATAAATTAGATTATTAAAGAAATTTAATTGTAGACTGTTAAAAAAGTTATTGTTTTATATCAAGATAACTTACATAAGTATGGTTTTATCATAATAAAAGGATAATTATTGTCAGAAAATATTAAGTATTACATTGTAAGAAAATTTACACCAAAACAAGTTCATTATATAATTAATCTATAATAGTGCAAAAATACTTGAATAATTTTACAACTGAATAAAATAAAAAACATTTATGATAAATCCTTGTTATA